>JAIYCK010000151.1 GCA_027488055.1 Flavobacteriales bacterium
CGGTTTCTCGCGGAATACCAACTTCGTTCCTACTCTCGACAACGGTCTGTCCTTCATCAGCACTCTGTCGAATCCGTTTCCCAACGGCATCCTGGACTGCGAAGGAAAATATAGTGGCGGCAAACAACATGGCCAATGGATGTATTTCAACGAAACGGGCTCTCCCAAGCTCACGGTGCTTTTCAAATATGGCACCGAAACCAAGCGCCGGTATGAAAACGGAACCTTTACCGAATACTACGACAGCGGCCTTCCCAAAAGCGAGTTTACGTATAGCAATGGCCAATTGGACGGGCCTTTCACCGAATGGTACGACAAAGGAGAGTACGTGCGCAAACCTGCCGAAGATCCTGCTATGGCCAAAGAGGGGTATCTCAAGCAGACCTTAGAAGGCCAAGTGATCCTGCGTCAAGGTGATTATGTGGATGGCAAATTGGAGGGTGAACTCCTGCATTACCACGACAATGGCACCATCGACAAAAGGGAGCTGTATGAAGCGGGTGTGTTGAAATCTAAATAAAGTTGGTCCATCCACTTTAAGTGGACGCATTTTGGACTTTCAGCGTATTTTTTTTGTATATTGCATCACCCTAATGCGATAGAACAAGTGAATAGAATTATACTTCTTGCTTTGTGTTCGGTCTTTTTTGCGGTGTCATGCAAAAAAGAAGACCCGTCGGTCATTGACTTGGGCTACGATTATTTTCCCAACAAAGTCGGATCTTATATCATTTATGCGGTAGATAGCACCTCTTTCAACGGTGAAGAATCCGTGTTTTCCTATGAGATGAAGGAAGTCATTACTGAAGAATTTGTGGATGCAACGGGCGAGCCTGCCGTGCGAATGGAATGCTACTTACGCCATTACACAGCACAGCCATGGATTTTGCGCAGTGTATGTGTCCAAAAGCGAGGTTCCACAAATGCAGAACGTGTAATCGACAACCAACGCGTCATCTCCATGGAATTCCCGATTCAAGAGGGTGGTACTTGGAATGGCAATGCTTATAACAATCAAGGTGCAGTCACTTTCAAATACCTTCGAGTAGCTCAACCAGTGGATATCGGGATTCAAGAGTTTAGCAACAGTGTGACTGTGCAACAAGAAAACATCAACAATCTCGTAGAACAGCGATTGGGGCGCGAAATATTTGCCAAAAATGTAGGTAGTGTCTATCGCTACCAAAAGCAGACCAATACTCAATCAGGTGTGACAAGTGGCTATGAACTTGAGTATGTAGCTATCAGTTATGGTATGGAATAAGTTGTTGGTATTGCGTGCAAGCGCGCTTAACAACAGTAATTTCAAACAAATCACCTTATTTTAAAGCATTCGCAGGTATGAATAAATGGATGGCTCTGATTGGAATAATGCTAGCGAATGTCGTTCATAGCCAAATTGCACCTCGCCTTTATGGTATTGAATTCAAGGACAAGCATGCCTCACCATACAGTCTTTCCCGCAGTGAAGAGTTTCTTTCGCCACGTTGTTTAGAGCGTCGCTCGAGGCATGGTATTGCCATCGACTCGCTGGATCTACCTGTGAATCCAGCCTATCTCGAAGCGGTCTTGCAATATGGTTCTGCCGTGGTCAAACACACCTCGCGATGGTTCAACAGTGCGGTCCTCTTTGTGGTGGATACCACCGTCATCGATTCCATCGAGCAATTGCCCATGGTGCGCCAGGTGCGAAGGTTGCCCTCCCGTGAGCCATACACCAATCCGATGGACAAGTTTTCGCCTATTCTTAACCACGAAAGAGAAGGTATTTGGAACTCCACCGAGGAGGTGGAGCAGTGGTATGGTCCTTCTTATCATCAGGCAGCCATGATGAATGGCACCCTGCTGCACGGCATGGGATATACTGGTCAAGGCATGCATATCGCTGTGTTGGATGCCGGTTGGGCCCGCGCCGATGTGCTCGAAGTATTTGAGTCGGTTCGGCGTGAAGAGCGATTGCTGGGCACGCGCGATTTTGTGTTCGATCTAAACGATCCCGTGTTTCATTCTAGCAACCATGGTACCTATGTCTGGAGCATTCTGGCTGGCATGACTCCCGGTCAATTGGTGGGGACCGCATATGATGCATCGTATTATCTCCTGCGCACTGAGAATCCCGGATCGGAGCACATCGCTGAAGAATGGAATTGGGTGGCAGGCGCCGAGTTTGCCGACTCCGCTGGTGTGGATATTATCAACTCGTCGCTGGGCTACAGTCTCTTCGATTGGGAGTCAGAAAACCACAGCTACCAAGACATGGATGGCAATACCACCATATCCAGTCGCGGTGCAGATATCGCCGCCGCTAAAGGTATCTTGGTGGTCAATAGTGCTGGCAACAGTGGAGATAATCCATGGCGTTATATCACCGCCCCGAGCGATGCCGATAGTGTGCTGTGCATTGGAGCCACGTGGCCTGATAGCACGGTGGCATGGTTCAGCAGTCGAGGCCCTTCCTCTGATGGTGATGTCAAACCCAATGTCAGTGCCCAAGGGGTCGGCGTGGTGTTTGCTGCAACCGACAGCACTTTTGCTACCGGAAATGGCACTTCTTTCAGCGCGCCTTTGGTGGCAGGCCTTGCGGCTTGTTTGTGGCAAGCCTTTCCAGCTAAGAGCAACATGGATATTTTGCGGGCAATCGAACAATCGGCACATCTTCATGTCACTCCCAATGACGACGTGGGATATGGCGTACCTGATTTTTGGAAGGCTTATCAGTTCTTAGCTGGCCTCCACAAGGATGACAGTCCAATACAAGCTTCTTTGTGGCCCAATCCGAGCCAGGGTCAATGCACCATCCAATTCCAACATGGGGATGCAGCCCATGTGAGCTATGAGGTCTACGACTCCGTCGGCCGAAGATTGTATGAGAGCAGCGGGACATATGCGAGCGCAGGACAAGGCCTTTTGCGCTTGGACAGCCGTGTCAAGGGATGGAGTCCAGGAGTATATTACGTTCATTTGGAGGTCGGTGACCGTCATTCGGTCTTGCCATGGGTGATTGATCCTTGAGGGCTGTGTCAACTGCTTCCTAAGATCAGGGTAGACGCCTTGCAGCGCACATCAGAAAGTGATATAGGTGTGTTGAACAAATGGTAATCACCTTAGTTTTGCTTTGGTTATTTCAAGAGCCAACATCCGCACATATGATCACCGTTATTTCGTCCACCAATCGCCCCAATAGCATGAGCTTGGTAGTAGCTAAAGCCTACCGAGAAATTTTGACAGCGCACCAGCAAGAGTCGCAGTTGCTGGATCTACAAGATTTGCCTGCTGATTTTGCAGGACCGCAATTATTTGGCGCCAAGAGCGATGTATGGAGGGGGATTGAAGAACGTTTTATCATTGGCGCCGATAAACTAGTGTTTGTAATACCAGAATACCAAGGTAGTTTTCCTGGTGTGCTCAAGTCCTTTTTGGATGGAAATGCTCCCAGAAATTTTTATCAAAAGAAGGCAGCCATAGTGGGGGTTAGCGATGGTCGTGCAGGCAATTTACGAGGTCAGGATCATCTTACGGGCATTTTACATTATCTCAAAATGCATGTGCATTTTTCCAAACCGAAGTTGAGTCAAATCAATACCCTTATTGATGCTCACGGTCAATGGCTGGATCCAGCTGCAGAGCGTATGTTGGGCGACCATGTGATGGATTTTATGTCGTACTAAAGTATATTGAACTATCCAATGTCAAGGGAATCGTGTACCTTTGAAAGGCCGTGATGGCGTATTGCGTAGATGGAAATGAAAGTCGAATATCCTGCAAAAATCATATTGGCCTGGGCAGAGGCCGTGCGTGGCAATTCCGAAATCAAAGATTGGCTCATGGCCAATGGCTATCCCGAGTTGGGTCTTTTTGTGCATGCATTGCACAACCAAACAAACGCCAGAACATGGCTCATGGACAATGGTTTTCCTCATTTAATGGCCTTGATTCGCGGGAGTGAAGGCGATGAGAACGCTTGTTTGTGGCTGCGCAAATATGGACTTCAACCTTTTGAGCATCTGGCCCGCGCTGCAGACAACAACGACGACTCGTTGGTGTGGTTGACGGAACACAACTGGCCTGAATTGGCTATGATGGCAAGTCGGATGCGGAATGTCAAGAACGAAATTGAACGTCAAAACAACGACGTGCATCGGATGAGTAGCGAGTGATTATTTGGGTTTGATGCAGACCGTGCACGCAGCGCGATCATGGTTGCTCCCCATGTGCAGGACCGCCGGTTTGGTCGGTATGACAGCACTTTTATACAAGGCCTGTTCCGAAGCAGTCAATTCCAATAGTATCGAAAGTTCGCGGTCTTCTTTGAGTTTTTTCTTCTCCGCGCGCAACAGATTGAATTGCGCGTCTTTTTCGCTTTGAGGTAAATCCAGTCGTGCGATGCGATTCATTTCCTTGTCGATTTGTTGCATGCGCGCAAGAGGAATTCGATAAATACTGTCGATGACCGCAAGCTTGGCAGGTGTGGGTTGGATAACGGACTGCAAGTTGCTGAAAAAAGCCGAGTCAGCAGGAGTAAGTGTCTGCGCCAGCATAGAACCTTTTGTTCCAAGGCACAATCCAATGCAAAGTAGAGCAATGAGTTTAGTCATTTTCAACAACGACAGCTGTGCCCGATACGCTGACCATCAGCATTGAACCAGCTTTACCAATGGTTTCGTAATCAATATCTATTCCAACAATGGCATTGGCGCCCAACGCGGCTGCGGCTTCTTCCATTTCTTTCACTGCCGATTGTCTTGCCTCGCGAAGGGTGCGCTCGTAGCTGCCACTTCTGCCGCCTACGATGTCACGAATACCCGCCATGAAGTCCTTGAAAATGTTGGCTCCCAAGATGACTTCACCGGTTACCAAACCTTTGTAGGAGGTGATCTTTTTTCCTTCGATCACAGAAGTAGTCGTATGTATCATGCGCAAGTGAATTGATTGATACAAAGATAAGCCTTTTGCAAGTTTGATGCGCGCGAGCCCATTTAGGATGCTTTGATAGCCCTGTAAAGATTGGTAGGTTGTTTAGACGTCACCAAATACGCGGGAGAGGGCAACTTGTACGTGCACAAAAAAACCCACATAAAGTGGGTTTTTTTGAAGCATTTCGGTTGGATGTAAACACACCGAAAAGATGTGATCAGTCGAATTAGTCGATCAAAAGAGTAGTGCTCTTTTTGCTTGCCTTATCTTGAATGGTAAGCTGGTACATGCCTGGGGCAAGATCAGATACATTCATTTTCACTACATCGCTCGAAACGGTTACGAAAGTGCGGTTGATTTTTTGTCCCAACGCATTGTAAAGTTCAACCACTTGGTTCATGTCATTCACAATATAAACTTCGTCATTCGCAGGGTTAGGATATACACGCAAAGCAGCACGTTGAACATTCTCAACGCTGCTAGTAATTGAAATCTCTTGTGTAAGAGAGGCGCTGCAACCATTGTCACCTGTGGCAGAAAGCGTCACATTGAAAAGGCCAGCAGTCGCATAGATGTGCGAAGGATTCTGCTCGGTAGAAGTGCCATTGTCGCCGAATGTCCATGAATATCCAGTGATCGTTCCGTCGTTGAACGTTGATGTGTTGTTGAAATCAGTGGCTTGGTTAACAATCACGCCTGTCCAATCAAAACTTACAGCCGGTCCTGGAGCCACGCTCACATCGGCACTGAAGTTCAATTGACATCCTGCCTCCGTCGTGATAGACAATTGAGGAGCATATGAACCTGCAGAAGTATAAACAGCCTCCACCGTTTGAGTGGTACCCAAAGAGCCTACTAAATCCCAGTTGTAAACGGTGATCGCTTGACCGTTGATGGCATCTTGGAAAGTCATTTCGATAGGGCTCAAGCTGCAAAATGGAGCTGGAGTCAATATCTGGATGCTGGCGCCGCTTGGAGCAGGCAAAGACCATTGGATAGCAGCTTCGAGACCATTCACCAAAGCTTGTCCATTGGAGAAGTCACTCACCAATACCTCAGCGCATGGATCATTGAGTTGAAAGTGCAGAGTCAAAAGCGGAGCCTCGGCTGCAAAAAAGGCCTCATTTCCAGAGCTCGAAGTAGTGTTGCTCAAGTAAAGATTCTCAGTATTGAAATTAGAGAATGCATCGGCTTCAGCTTGCTCGCTCAACGTTTCAATGTAAGTGTATTTGGTTGTATTGAATTGGAACCAAAAATCGATTGCATTGACATCAGCAGTCGTACCGTTGAAATAAACGGGTATTTCGACATGCTGCACATTCGCCAAGTAGTATTGATTGAGTTGATTCAAATCGATGTGAACAGTATCCTGTATCTGTGAGCGCATCATGTTTGGGATACAAACAAGACCTGTAAGTAGGACCATGAAGATGCGGCTTGTCATTTGGAGTTTCATTGTATGATACTTGTAAATAAGTGAAGTTTTGTCGATTACTTAGTAATAATGATTTTTTTGGTAGCGGTATAGCTGTCGTTCTTAAGTTGTACGAAATAGATACCGGCATTCAAATGTGAAAGTTGAAGGTCAGTAGTTTCTAAACTTTGAATGGCACTTCCACTGTAAACCAAGTCACCTGTAAGTGAGGTCACAGTGATGATACCGTCCATTTCGCTGAATACTTGCACGTTTCCGTTGCTTGGATTTGGCCAAATACTCCATTGAGAAGCGCTTGGAGCTTGTTGGTTGAAGATCACTTTCGCTTTCTTACCGTTGATCAAGCCCAATGTGTTTTCAAAGTCTACTTCAGAAAGTGTGTGTTCGTTTGTTCTGATCGATAGTGTAGCAAATGTAGTCGCTTCAATACCGGCAGCGTTGAACGCACTGTAACGGAAGGTTTGATCCGCTTCATTCATGAATTTACTAGACTCAAGGTTCTGTACGTTCACGGTGTTCATCCAAGGATAAGCAGTTGTATTCCACTGGAGCGCCAAGTCAATTCCTTGAATAGCTTCTGTGTGGCTGATGCTCAATGGGATGTGCAATACGTCGCTCTCTTGAACTGCGTTAGCTAGGTCAACCAAGATAAAATCTTTAGATGAGCGCAATACGCCATCTGCATCGTAATTGGCAAATGATCCGTTCACGTCACCAAGCAATACAGCGTGGTAGGTTTCTTCCATGATCATTGGGCAAGCAGTGGCACCTTCAGTGTATCCGCTGATTGCAGTAGGCAATACAAAAGGAACACTTGGAACACGTGCTTTTGAGAAACCGATGCCATCGTCTTCAGGGAAAGTAGATGAAATCGCGTAAGCTGCATCTTGATTGACTGTGGTTGCATCTACAAAGATCCAATCTTTAGATGGCTGACCATTGCTATTACCTTCGTTGTCGTAGTTCCAAGCTTGTTGGAATTCACCGATAGCAAGAGTAGCACGTTGCTTCAATTGTGTGATGTCACCGGCGCTTACTACACCGTCCAAATTCACATCCAATGCAAGCACTTGGTGAATGGTAGGAGTGAAGTTGCCTGAGCTTACCAATGTTTTCGCCAATACTGCATCCGCAGCGTTGACAAGCAATTGCACTGATTGGTTGTTGGCGATGTCACGGCTGAATCCGATCTCAGTGCCGTTCTCCAAATTGTGTACAAAGCTACCTTCGGTATTGGTTACCACTGGGCTCAACTCATTGACAACAGTACCATTTTCGAAACCGGTGATATAGGTAGGAACAAAGTCATTTGGATTGTCAATGTCATAAGCCAATGGGCTCTGATCTTGCCAGAACACAATGTGTGAAAGGTAAGCTGTTGGGAAGCTCGAGTATAGATTTCCAGCTTCTACACCTTTCTCTTCAACACCCATGATATAACTTTCTTGCAAGAAAGGAACGCTGATCTCTGTTGAGTCAATCGCGTTGAAGTTTGGCAAACGCTCAAACTCTACACACAAAATGTCACCGTATCCGGTAAACTCTGTGAATTCTAATGATTCACCATTGAAGAATGCAGTGATTTGTAATTCACCTGGAGCTACAATGGTAGCTGAAGTTTCTACGAACGCTGGATTGGTCAATACGTCGAATACCGTCACATTGCCAGTTGGTAACACTTTCGAAGCATCGTAGGTCATGGTGATGTCATATCCAATTACGTTGTCCACAGGGAACGCAGGATTGATTGAGATGGCTGCGCAGAAGGTTGGCTCATCGCATGTTTGAGTAGCAGTGTTGACTTTGTAAGGCAATGCATTTGGATCGGCTACTGTAAATTCAATCGAGAATGGCGCAGATGCCAAACCAAGGTTGTCGGTTGCAATAACAGTGATGTTCACATCACCAGGTACAGATGTCCAATCGATGGTGTAAGGAGCTGCATACAAAGTATTGAAGAGCGCACCGTTCACGTAGAAATCTACCACCGATACAGTTCCGTCAATATCTGACGCATCCGCAACAACTGTTACTGTTGCTGGAGCAATGAACAGGTCGGTTTCGTTTGGTGAGAGAATGGACGCTGTTGGAGCCACATTCGGGTTCACGTCGATCGTAATTTCTGAGCTGATGGTCTCTGCACCAATGTTGTCGATGGCCACTGCAAAGATGGTTTGGGCGGTTCCGGCAGTCGGTGTGTAGTCCACTGTGTAGGGGGCGATATTGTCTACGCCGATCAATTGATCATTCCAATAGAATTCAACCGAAACAACTGTTCCGTCAGAGTCTGAGGCGGTTGCTGTGATTGTCACTTCTTCACCTTCGATAATAGAGGCTGGACCGCTTACAGAAACCACAGGAGCTACATTGGAGTTTACGTTCAACACCACTTCGTTAGATGTTCCGATGGCACCTACGTTGTCGGTAGCGATGGCAGTGATGATTTGATTCATTCCATCTGTTGCAATGTAGTTGATGGAATAGGGCGCTGTTGCATCTGTGCCAACAAGTTCGCCATTGATATAGAAAGCTACTTGTGTTACAGTGCCATCGCTGTCAGTGGCGGTAGCAGAAAGAACAATACTCTCATCTACAATAGCACTGGTAGGCGCAGTCAAAGTGACCACTGGCGCTAAGTTGTTAGTTACATTGAAGTTTACGATCGAGGCTGTTGCAGTGGCACATTCGTTGTCATTTGCAATGGCATATACTTGGTGGGTACCAGAAGTGGCTACATAGGAAACGCTGAATGGAGCCGTTGCATCAGAGCCGATGAGGACGTTGTCCACGTAGAAGTCTACTGAGCTCACAGTCACGTTGTCAGAGGCATTTACCGTCAAGTTGTAGGTATCGCCAATGGTAAGGGTAGCGTTGTTCGTTGGGAAAGTAATCGCCACAACTGGAGGCGTATTGGGAACGTACGTAAGCGTTGGGTGAGTGAGTTCATTGCCAATTGGGTTAGAGCTTACATAGTTTTCGGCAATACCAGTAAGAATATTGACAAGTTGCACATTCAATTGGAAGCTGAAGTCACCATGTGTAGTAAACTGACCGATCAATACGCGGTTTGCAGCAGTAGGGCCAACCACGCCACCAAGTGCGGCAATGGTTCCATTGGAGATGGTGATGTTGTTACCTTCTGTTTGCTCAAGTGCATCCAATGCATTGCCGAGTCCAAGAACGTTCGGAACTACAAAAGTAGTAGCATCAAATGGCGCAAGACCATCGCGGCCTGTAGCTCCAATCAATGGCAAACCAAAACATCCACCTGGATTGTTAGCAAGAATACCTTGATTGTTACCCAATGTGCCATCAGCATCATCAGCCTCGGTTACCCCAACCTTACCAGCGCAAACGCCGCCAGTAGTAAACCACGAATCGATCATGGCTGTGTGCTTTTTGATGTTCACCTGCGAAATAGCACCAGGATGCACGCTCACACCATAATTGGGGTCGTTGTAAAAATAAGTGGAAGTGTTGACCACCAAATCATGGTTAGCATTTCCGAAAACATTTGAGAATTTATAGTTTGGAGCCATATCCACATACACACGATACACTGTAGAGCCAACTACGAGTGGGCTCACGGAACCGTTGTTAACTGCATTTGCCGCATCAGCAGCATCTGTTTGATAGTAGCGTTCTACTAAGATGTTTTCAAGGCCTTGGGCTATTGAAATTGCAGGGAATAGCAGAATAGCGAGAGACCAAAGGATAAAAGCTCTAACGTTGATCATGAATCTGGGATGTTTAGATAAAAGTTGTAATTGGACCAGTCTTGCTGGTATACATTCGAGTGCAAAACTCATTCAATCATCCTATGAAGTCATTCCGTTCATATTACGATATTGTTATTTGGATAGAGCTCAAAATAACCAAAAGGTAAAAATTAAGTTTGGTAATTGTTAACAGGTTCAGGGGTAGATATGCTTCTTGTGTGTGATTTTTCTTTGCAAGAAGTTGGATTTGAGTGGATTAATTCTGATTTAATTCGCTAAATTTTTAGTTTTGGTAGTATATGAGTGTTTGCGTCTTCATCGCAGCACTGGACTGATTCGTACTCAAATAATCCTTTGCATTTTTTGGGCAAAAAAAAAGAGGTTATCCGTTGATAACCTCTTTTTGCAGAAACTGAATGTGACGATTACTTCGTAACCATCAAACGCTCGTTAATTACTTCATTGCCCATTGTGAAACGGACATTGTAAACACCGTTTGACAATGTGTTGTCAAAAGTGATAGTTGTGTTCAAAGAACCTTCTACAGCGTAACGGTTAGTGTACACGATACGACCTTGAATGTCCATGATTTCCAAATACAAATCAGATGAAGAAACGTTTTCAACTTGAACGTTGATCATTGAGCCATTGCTTGGGTTTGGATATACCTCAGCAAACAAAGCATCAGCAGATACAGAACGATCAGCTTGTGTCATTTCAACTAGGCTTTCAGCAGCTTCCATTACAGTACCACCGATGAAGATAGTCTGTGGAGCTCCGTAAGTACCTTGGTTTACACCAAGAACACCGAAGTTAGGACGCACAC
>JAIYCK010000231.1 GCA_027488055.1 Flavobacteriales bacterium
AATAGAAAATCAATCTCTGGCGGAGCGGTTGTATATGACATAACCAAACGAGAAGATAAAACTATAAGGCTGTTCCTTTTTATCGTAGTAATTTAAACTGACACTTACAGGTCCAAGTGGTGAGTGATACACCAAGGCACCTGCCAATTGATAGCGCTGTTCGAGCTTATAATCGAAAGAGGGGCGATTATCCTCCGATTGCACAATGCGTCCAAAGGCATTGAATACATGTGCTTCTGTTCGAATATCCAGATTTTTATTGAGGCTAGTGACGGCCATGAGTCCGCCCGCTGCGTAATTATACGCGCGAAACTGCGGCATGAAAAAAGTACTGCTCTCCGGAAGAGGCTGAAAAGCGGGAGCCATGATCGAACTGGCAATGTAATTGGTGAAAAAATCCTGTGTACTTGCCACTCCCTCCAACTCAAATCCCAAATGCACTCGCGATAAGTGTGCAAAGTAATTTACGTAACACGCCTTGGCCGTGACCCAGCGATGAGTGTGTCGAATGGTATCGCGTGATGCACTGGTATTGCCGCCAATGGTCAACTCTTCGCCATTGGTGTATTTCACACTCAACTTGGTCAATGTCCCCTTGTTAGCGAATTGTTTTCGATTGAGTGTATTGCGTTCCCATGCCAAGCGGATGATGGCTGCATTGAACTCGCTGCGATCCGCAGTGTCCACGGACAAAAACTGTTGGGTTTGATAATACTCATCGAATTGATGCGTATAGATAAAATCTGCCCTAAAAATACCTTTGTTACCTGCAGGAGTGGAAAGCGACAATTCACCATAACGCTCATTGAGCAGGACGTAGGAAGGTTTTACATCTTCAAAAAAGGTGGCTAAACTCTTGTAGTAATCCCACCGATTGAGGTAAAAACTTGCATGCAAGGCCATTGGAACACGCCCTGGAATATCCCAGCGCACGCCCCCCATGGCAGAGCCATAGTACCGGCCAAAATAACTATTACCGTGGAGAGTGAGGGCTGTATTGCCCAGCACATTGTAACGTAGACCTACAAAACCAGTATTGATAGATCGAGACGAAAAAACACCTCCGAAATTCAAGAGGATTTTGTTTTCACGTCGGATGTCCAAGGTGAGCTTATACTTATTCGTGGCCTTGTTGAAGGAAGTCGTGGGAAAAACCGATTTGATTTTATCGTCATCGAAAATGCGCACATAGGTTCCTTTCAATTCATTCAAAAAAAACTCGCGATCCTTTCTTCCCAAAAATTTGTTGACATAGGCCTTTTGTCCACGATCCACTCCAAGCACCTCGATCTCTCCAACGGGTGCTTTGACGAATTTCGCTTTGAATGCTTTGCGACGCGCTATCAACTCATTGGGATTGCTGAGCTGTGGCACCAATTCCAAAATGGAAGGCAAACTATCCATTGTTGTGGCAAAGCCGCCGTTGATCGCCTCATCCAACATTTGATAATCGAAGGTGCCCACATGTTGAACATTCGGTTCAACTACGATCATTTCTGGACAAATCTTAGCGACCTCTGCCCGAAACAAAATCATGCTTCGCAGCTGAGTAAATATATCTTCTTCATTCGGGGCAATTGGCGAGCCACTCACATTGCAACCAATGATGACATCCGGTGCAAATTCCTGGTACATCACGTCCGCAGGGAAATTGTTGTAAAGTCCACCATCAAACAACAGCGAACCATCAATCTTCAATGGAGGCAAATAAAAGGGATAGGTGCTGCTTGCGCGAACCGCCACATTCAGCGGTCCTTGCCGAAATATGATTTGTTGTTTGTTCTCGACGTCGGCTGCCAAACAACGAAAAGGCACAAATAAACTATCAAATGAACCTCCTGATACCGCATCCGCTTGGTACAATCCCTCCATCAATTCCCAATCCAATAGAATAGGATCAATGAGACTGCCTGGAAATACCGATGGGATCAGTCCGCCTTTTGCCAATTTGATATTGGCCATGGAAGCATCTTTGTTGTCATTTTTAAAGAAAAATCGATATTCCTCTCCAATGACTCCCGTAGCCATCTTCAAAAACTGCTCGCTTCTAACATACTTCTCGATCTCGTCGGCAGAATAGCCGGTTGCATATAAGCTCGCCACAATGGCGCCCATACTTGTGCCGCCTATATAGTCAATGGGAACATTGTTTTGCTCCAACGCTTTGATAAAACCTACATGGGCCAAGGCTGTTGCTCCACCACCACTCAAAACGACGGCCACCTTTTGACCCATTGCATGAGGGGTTGTCCATCCAACAAGCATCATAAATGCGAGGAATTGGATACGGATATGCTGAACTGCTTGAATCAAATTATTCAAATTGTCGGCGAAGTTCAGGACATTCGTCCACTTAGCCTCCTTCATTTATATTAAAAAACGATAAAGAATGCTCAAATTAAAATGAATACGAGGCGCCCATCATCGCTACAAAGGTCTGTGTGGGGAATCCACTATAACGCTGATACTTCATAGCCAAGGCATTATTCATCGCCACCCAAGCACCCAAACGTTTGTTATATCGATACTCTACCTTCAGGTTGACATCTGCAAAACCTTTGAGTATATGATCATATGTGTTGCCATCGACTGGTTCGATACCATGGATTGGAGCCAGTGACCTCGCCCATCGGTCACCAATGTAAAATACATCTAAGTTCACAATGAATTTATTCTTCAAACTATATTGACCATTGGCGAGTACTTTGAGATTGGGCTGGTTCCATGGATGCGCTTGATTGCCTGCATTGTAGGAAAAATAATCTGCTCTTACATTGGCTTTCCACTTTTCTCCGGCATATACGGCAAGTTCACCATGAAAATTGAAGGCTGTCAAATCATCATATAACACCGTGAACATATTGCCCCAACTATAGAAACCCGCATTGCTGAAGCTCAATGTATCATTGATGAAATAAGCGAAATTGCTAAATTCTTGATAGTTCACACCCACATTGTAAGAAACGGTTCTACTAATGGCTCCGCCTACTCCGCCGTATGCATCGATTCGGTTGTTTTTATTTTTCAATCGTGGGAACGATTGGACAAACGGATTTTGTTGGTACAAGCTGTAATAGGTCGTTGGCTCTGTACTGCCTCTGATACCAGCGTATGGCACAATGATTCCATCGAGAATATTGTAACTGGCTTCGGCCATGGGATAGAAGTGCCCCGGTTGTGAGCTACGACCCTCAATAAAAATACCTAGACCCACTTTGGCCCGCAGATCACGCCATGTAGTGGCCGCTGTCGGAATCAACTTAATGATCGCATTGTCCGTATTTCGATCTTCATACTTGCGATCGCTCGCCGAGTAGGCGAAATCGTCATCTAGGTTGATATTGGTCCCATCCAATCGTGGTCCTTGGAAATTGAATTGATTGTAATTCACACCAAAATCCACCGCGAATAATGTGCTATCCACCAAGCGTCGGCAGTGCAACAACACATCCAGATTGATCTCCTTGTTATTGATGAAATCGTTGCTTCTTCTAAATTGGATGTCTCCGCGGTAATTGTAATCTCCTGTATCGCGCTGGTAGCTCAAAAATGACACGCCCCCTTTGTAAGTATTCATGACTTGCTTAAAGGTCAGAGAATCAAAATTTGGTCCTTCGTAGTCATTCTTCACGTCCACACCATACCAGTGCGTCAGGTTGCGATCCCACGACGCATTGGCGAGCAATTGTGTTTTTGTGAAAAGCCACTTTCCCCACAATTCCAATTGATTGTCGCTGTAACGATCGGGAATAGAATCGGCATCATCCAGATTGACGCCATCGCCGCGCAGCAATTTATAGTGAACACCAAAGGTGCCCTTCTTGCTTCTACCATCGGTGAAATAGAAATCCAAAGGCAGCGTATTGTAAGTGCCGTAACCCGCCTTGACATAACCGCGATAGAGATAAGGTAGCTTTTCTTCTACATTGATTTTAGCCACAGGAATCAGCGCAGGCTCGATGAGCACCACCTTGGGAGTGGGTAGCGTTGAATACTGAATGGCGGTCATTTTTACCACACTGTCTTTGGTCAAAGGCGATACCAACAATTTGTTTGCATCACGCAAAAACAATTGTCGATCTCCGTGAAAAGTAGTGGTGTAGTCGAGTGTGGTGTCGATTTGTGCAACGACCCCAATGCTGCCCATCAAAAAGACGAACAGCACTACCATGTGACTTTGTTTGATCATGTTCGAAATATGTTTTGGATCAAAGAATGCGATCCGTTGAATGTGATTCATGGTGTGTTTAGTCATTGCTTTGTGGTACCAAATCGATTTCGATATCTTGATTGGACTTGGATCCTCCATTGGGATTCTTCAGTTCTTCAATTTGCTTTTGTCGCTTCAAGGTTTCCTCTACCACCCATGGCTCTTCTACATTCTGCAGGATCAAATCAGTTGTGGACTCAGCCTGGACATAATCGGGCATGGCGATGTATATATCGACGAGTAGCAAATAGCCCTTGAATTGGTATTCCTGAAAACCTGAATACTTCTCAAAAAACTGGAAGATCTCTGTTTCTGCCTTCTTGTATTCTCCCTTCTTATAGATGCAATTCGCGATGCTATACTTCGCTTCAGCAGCGTATTCGCCACCTTTTTTCATCACTTCCTTAAAGTCTGCGATCGCCGCGTCATAGGCCCCATTGCGCATATCAATTCGAGCTCTCCAAAGCTGAGCAGTGAATTTTATATCCTGAGGCGTCCCAGCATTCACGAGCACCAATTCAGCGTAGTTGCGCGCTTGGTCAAATCGCTCTAAGAAGTAATTGCAACGCATCAATCCCACTTGCGCCTCCAATTGGTTGTTCTTGCTCACGGCCTTTTGCTCGAGCTCCGTATAATGCTCCACCGCTTGCGCATAATTTTTCTTATTGTAATTGATGGTAGCCGCATTGATCAAGCTGATTTCCAAATACGTTGAGGAGCCTTGTGCAATCACATAATTGTAACTATCCAATGCCTTCTCATTTTCGTCCTTATCATAATAGCAATTCGCCAAATACCAATGCGCATCCAAGGCATACGCATTGAACTTCTGCAAGTACTCCGTGAGTTTGATGATGGCGGTATTGCAATCCCCTTTTTGCGCATACGAAGCGGCATTGAGATACACTGAAGTCTCCACCTCGTCTTTGGTGGCTCCTCCGATCGCGATGGCATCCACTTGGAATTCGGGGTCTTCGATTAGCGCCAATCGACAGATCTGATAGGCATCCTGAAGCACTGGATCATTGGAGTAATTTTTTTTAAGGGTGACCCAATTGGCTTTGGCCAAATCATTGTTTCCTTCCTTGATATGCACCAAACACATATCACGCAGGGCGTACTTCACATAGGACGAAGCTGAATGATTATTGATGATGTCATTGTAGTATGTTTTGGCATCGTTCAAGCGCTCTTGCGTGAGATAGGTGCGCGCCAATTCATATTTCGCTTCAATCTCAAATTTAGAATCAGGCCGTTCGGATATCAACGATTTTAATACCCACGCCTTTTTGTCGTATTTACCATCGTATCCATAGCTCATTGCCTTTTGGAACATCGCATAATCCCTTCCATTTTCGTCTTTATCGGCTGCCTTGTCGTAATACGCGATCGCTTGAGCAAAATTTTCCATCACAAAAAAACAATCACCGATTCGCATGTTCGCATCGTTGACTTTGGCCGATTCTTGCGCGTGATTTCCATCTACATATTTTCTGAACGACGTGCTCGCCAGACCATACTGCTCCTTAGCCACTGGATAATTATCCTCCGAATTCGCCATTTCAAAATAAGAATAACCGATGCCATAATGAGCCAAACCATAAACTGGCGTATTGAATGCCCCAGGCTCATTTAAAAATGCATTGTACCGTGTAATGGCATTGCTCCATTCCTTGCGTCGATAGCTTACTTCTGCCTTCCAAAATTTCGCCTCAGCATTCAATGAAGGGTTGACATTGTAGGTAAAGACTTTGTCAAACATCTGATCGGCCTCTGGCCACTTCTCGGACTGAAACAATTCCACCCCCCTGTTGAAAGCAACTACTTGGTAGGCCTCCTTCACGCGATTGTCTTTGTTTTGAATCTTGTTTAAACTTGCTAATGCGCGATCATAATTGCGTGTTTTCATGTACACATTCAGCAAAAACTCGTTTGCCTCATCACGTCGTTTTGAGTTGGGATACTTCTCCAAATACTCTTCAAACGCTGAAATGGCCTCATGAAACGGATTGTAAGAAAGTTCAAATGCGAGTTTCGCATAATTGAACAATGCATCTTCTTGCAACTCGACATTGTAAGTCATTTTGCTCGCCTCCGCAAAACCATTGCGCGCATATTCCTTTTGGTTCAATTTCAAATAACACTCTCCAATATTGTAGGATGCCTTTTGAGTCAATTCATTTTCCTCCTTTTTGCAATTGTTATAGGCGTCAATGGCCTTTTGCCAGGCCGAAGTGCGATGATAGGCATATCCCAATTGATAAAAATCGTCTTGCGTTAACTCAGAGAGATTCTTGGAGGCGTGGTATTGTTCCAAATACGGAATGGCTTGCGCATACTGTTCTTTTATGCAATGTGAATCACCAATCAAGCGGGCAATTTCAGGCACTCTTTTGGTGGCATTGGCTTGTGCCTCGGTCAATGCTTTGGGGCCATATTGCAGCACCTCGTCGTACTTCTTTTGCTTGTAATAAATCTGAGCGATGTAAAATGGCATCAGCGGCTTAAAGTTTGGATCATTTTCCAATCGTGTAAATCCTTCAAGTGCGGTTTGCAGGTCATTTTGCTCATAGGCAATGTGACTATAATAATAAATGGCTGCCAATTGATATTCACCTTCCTCTTGTTTGGCTTCATACAAATCCTGACGTGCATTGGCCATATCGCCAATTTCCAAACGCGAATGTCCACGCTTGTAATAAAATGCAGTCCGCTCTTCTGGTGTAAGTGTCTTTGGGTCAACGAACTCGAACCATTCCAATGTCTTCTTGTAGCTCTTCTTTTTATAGTTGAATGTGGCTAATTCATAGTACACATGTCCCTTCCAAGGCGAATCAGGATGCTCTTGTACAAACTTCTCCAACTGAAATTCGGCGTCCCGGTGCAAGAGGTAGAGCGAGCAAATCCCGTTGTAATACTCTGCGTTGATGCGCATAGCATGCTGCGGATTCTTCTCGGCGACGATATATTGTTCAAATTTCTCCTTAGCCGCAACAAACTTATCATGATGATATAGCTCCAAGCCTTCGCGATAGAGCGCCGTTGGATCATAGTATGCCATTGGTTTTTGGGCAGGAATGGACCACGCCAAAATCCCAAGAAGCATTGCAAAAAAGTATTTCAACATTTGAATAAAGGTTAATTTTCCTTGTAGCGAAGATAAAATCGGGCCAAAGTAACCACCCTACCCGTCCTTAAACTTGCGAACGCTGCAATGTGGATCATTATTACATGCGGCACTGCCTTTGGCTGATCGCCATGAACAAAACGTATAAAAGATTGTAATTAGCTCATTGGACCTTTGTAGACCTCAGCGACAACTACATGAAGCTATTCACTGCCGACATACAGAAAAAATGGGACCGCCATACCGTGGAAGCCAAGTCCCAGCGTCCGCTCGACTTGATGGAGTTGGCCGCCGACCTGTGTGTGCAAACCATTTTGGAGTCCGAATACTTTGGACATTACCTGGTGGTCTGCGGCATCGGCAACAACGGTGGAGACGGATTAGCCATAGCATGTCTATTGCGTGATGCAGGTATGGTCGTGAATGTGCTTATCGCTGGATCGGCTGACCAAGGCACTCCCGAATTCAAAGCCAACCTCAAAAGGGTAATGGATACTGATATTCCTGTGCGCTTTCATACCATGGGATGGTCCATTGATCATCGTCCCGAAACGGTGATCATCGATTGCATATTTGGAGTCGGTCTGAATCGACCAGTAGAAGGCATACATGCCGACGCCATCATGCGCATCAATATGAGTCAATGTGATGTGATCAGTGTCGATGTGCCTTCGGGTATGTTCAGTGATTGGATGATGCCGCAGCAAGGACCAATTGTAAAGGCAAAACTCACCATTGCACTGCATAGTCCCAAGAGGGCCTTTATGTTTCCAGAAAACGAGGAGTTCATTGGACGCATGCAGATTGTGAGCCTCCTTCTTGACGATGTATTCGAGGCTCAAAACGAGAGCGATGTGCAATACTACGAGTGGTTGAATGCTTACAGTGACTACATTCCACGCCCTCTAAATACCTATAAAAACAAATTGGGTCATGGCCTGATCATCGGTGGTTCCATGGGTAAAATGGGGGCAGTTCTTTTGTCTGCCGAAGCGTGCATGCGCAGCGGTGCGGGCTTATGTACGATGCACATTCCAAGCCATGCGCTCACCATTGCACAGGTGAGTCTGCGTGAAGCCATGATATCATGTGACCCGTCAGCGGATTATGTGAGCAAAGTTCCCGATTTGCAGCCCTTCCAAGCAATTGGTATTGGCCCAGGCCTCGGACAAGCCACTGACACGGGGGAGATGCTGCAGGAACTGATCCAGTCTACGTCCATTCCAATGGTGATCGACGCCGACGCATTGAATCTCATAGCCAGCAAACGTATCTTAAGCCTTTTGCCCCCTTTGAGTATCATCACGCCACATCCAGGGGAATTCGATCGATTGTTTGGCCCGCACACCTCCTCTTTTGAGCGCGTGCGCACGATGCGCCAAATGGCTCAAATTCATCAATTGGTGATCGTACTAAAAGGACATTACACGGCCATCGCAACACCTGACGGTCAAATTTACTTCAATGGTTCTGGGGTAAAAGGTCTTGCTACTGCTGGTGCTGGCGATGTACTCACCGGAATTATTACCGGTCTATTGTGCCAAGGCTATGCACCGGAATGTGCAGCTCGTTTTGGTGTTTTCTTGCATGGAGAGGCGGGCAACCAAGCCAGCTTCGAAATGAGTGTAGAGACCATGCTAGCTTCAGATATCATTCACAATCTTTCGAAACCTTTCTCCCAACTCAACGAATTTTCACATTGATCGTGATTCCACGACGCACTGAGATTGGTAAGACAGGAATCAATCCCCGATGAGTTCGACCTCGCCTTTGCCTTGACGCACGAGCGTTGGCGTGCCTTCACTGCAATCGATCACCGTGGAGGGTAAAAAACCACCTGCACCAGCGTCAATCACGGCATCCACTTTATCATGCCATTCGCTATAAATCTCGTCCGGATCGGTTGGATAATCCAAAAAACCATCCGAATCGTGAATGGAAGTAGTGATGATGGGACAACCCAATAGCTCCACCAATGCCAAAGGAACAGGATGATCAGGTATGCGGATACCTACAGTTTTCTTATTGCCTGCAAACAACTTGGGAATACTCTTGCTCGCTTCTACGATGTACGTAAAAGGACCAGGCAAGGTATTTCGCATGAGTTTGTATACCTGATTGTTGACTTGCTTGCTGAATTCTGACAAATGGGACAAGTCAGAGCAGATGATTGAGAAATTGGCCTTGCCCTTTTTGATGCCTTTAAGGCGTTCCAATTTCTCAATCGCGTCTGGTCTTTGCAGCGAACAACCCACACTATAGACTGTATCAGTCGGATAAATAATGATGCCACCTCCTTTCAGAAGCGACACCAATTGTTCCAACTTCCGTTGGTCCAGATTGTGGGGTTGCAGCTCAATTAGCATGGATCAACCGTTGGCAGAGGCCTTTTTGTGATCCGCCAAGAATTGCGCTAGTCCGATATCCGTCAGCGGGTGCTTGGCCAAAGCCAACATTGCACTCAAAGGTCCTGTCATGACATCGGCACCAATTTCAGCACATTTAATGATGTGCATTGGATGTCTCACAGAAGCAGCCAAAATCTCTGTATCGAAACCATAGTTATCGTAAATCACACGAATTTGTTCGATCAAATCCAAACCGTCTGTAGACACGTCATCCAAACGACCGATAAAGGGAGAAACATAGCTTGCACCTGCTTTGGCTGCCAACAAAGCCTGACCAGCAGAGAACACCAAAGTGCAATTGGTACGAATACCTTTGTCAGAGAAATATTTCAACGCTTTGATACCGTCTACAATCATTGGAATTTTCACCACAATATTGGGATGTAACTCAGCCAATTCAAGGCCTTCGCTCACCATGCCCTCATAATCCGTAGCAATGACCTCCGCGCTTACATCACCTTCTACGACGATGTCGCAGATGGCCTTGTAATGTTTCATGACATTGTCTTTGCCGGTGATGCCTTCTTTGGCCATGAGGGATGGATTGGTGGTGACACCGTCCAAAACACCCAATGCATTGGCTTCACGGATTTGATCCAAGTTGGCCGTATCAATAAAAAATTTCATATAATTAAGATTGGTTTGATTCGGAGCAAAAATAACCCAAGCGATGAAGGGATACATCGGCAGGTTTCCACATATTGCTCACACTTTCATCGACTTGCGAACGCCGTAGCTGTTCACCTCAAAAATTATCACAAACAACACCCTCTTGAACGATCTTGTCATGATTTCCTACCATATTTGCAATATGACAGATAAACTCAAGAAAGGTCTCATCCAAATGATGATCACCGCTTTGGCCCTTCTTATCGGGGATTACTTGATGGATAGCGTTCGGTTCGACGAACCATGGGTGGCCCTGATCACCGCCATCATTTTGGGCATGCTCAATTCGTTCTTGCGACCCTTGCTCATCGTGCTCACCATCCCTGTGACGGTTTTCACATTGGGTTTATTCCTGCTCGTCATCAATGCGATGATGCTGATGCTGACCGACCACCTAGTGGATGGCTTTCATATCGAACGATTTACATCAGCATTGTTGCTATCTATTTTCATCAGTTTGGTCAACGCCTTCTTCGGAGCCAAAGTTCAAGTGGTGCGTTCGGGGCAGGACAATCACTTCGACCCACACGAAGAACTCTGATTATCAATACAGTGCGTGCCGATTATTTTTTTCTATAAAGTTTTTTTCCTGACCTTGGATAAAATACCTTCGCAACCTGAAATCGAGGTGGATTTCCATTCTCGCGCAGATATCAAGACCATACTACAAAAAACAATAACAACATGGGCGTTTTAGTCGGTAAAAATTCAAAAATCATTGTCCAAGGATTCACTGGCAGTGAAGGTACATTTCATGCAAGTCAGATGATCGACTACGGCAGCAATGTGGTAGGTGGTGTGACTCCCGGCAAAGGTGGAACTTTGCACCTCGAACGCCCCGTGTTCAATACCGTTGCCGATGCAGTAGCTCAAACAGGTGCAGATGTAAGTATCATATTTGTACCACCAGCGTTTGCGGCAGATGCAATCATGGAAGCTGCAGATGCAGGAATCAATGTGATCATCACCATCACCGAAGGCATTCCAGTCGCGGATATGGTAAAAGCGAAAGCTTACATTGCTGACCGCGCATGTACCTTGATCGGACCCAATTGTCCTGGCGTAATTACCGCTGGTGAAGCCAAAGTAGGCATCATGCCCGGTTTTGTTTTCAAACCAGGTCGTATCGGTATCGTTTCTAAATCAGGCACCTTGACCTACGAAGCGGCTGACCAAGTGGCCAAGGTTGGTTTAGGCGTATCTACTGCCATTGGTATCGGTGGTGACCCGATTATCGGAACACCTACATTGGAAGCAGTAAAACTTTTGATGGAAGACAAAGACACCGATGCCATCGTGATGATTGGCGAAATCGGTGGTGAATTCGAACCGAAGGCTGCCCGTTGGATCAAAGAAAACGGCAACAAAAAGCCTGTGATCGGCTTCATCGCTGGAGAAACTGCTCCTAAAGGCCGCACCATGGGCCATGCCGGTGCCATTGTAAGTGGTGAAAATGAAAGCGCCTCTGCCAAGAAAGCGATCATGCGTGAATGTGGTATCCACGTGGTGGATAGTCCCGCACAGATCGGCGCCAAAGTAAAAGAAGTTATGGGCTAAGCCCTTCTGAATATTCAAATCATGGCCTCTGATAGGGGCCATTTTTTTTCCCATCGCTCATGCTCAAAATCGACATGCACACCCATATCATTCCGAAGCACTTGCCAGATTGGTCAGTGAAATTCGGTTATGGTCACTTCATCCATTTGGATCACCATCGGCCAGGGTATGCGCGCATGATGCAAGGCGACAAGTTCTTTCGAGAAATCGAAGCCAATTGCTGGGATCCACAATTGCGCATCGATGAATACGAGCGCTACAATACGCAAGTGCAGGTAGTTTGCACTATTCCCGTGCTTTTTGGATACGCAGCCCAGCCCAAAGATGGTTTAGAGATGGCCATGTTTTTGAACGATCACATTGCCGATTTGGTAGCGCGCATGCCGCGACATTATGTGGGCCTTGGCACCTTGCCTATGCAAGATGTGGATCTTTCTATTGCTGAACTCGAACGCTGCAAAAACATTGGTCTGAAAGGGATTCAAATAGGCAGCAATATCAATCAACAGAATTTGAGCGAGTCTATATTCAATCCACTTTGGCAAGCCATAGAGGATCTCAATATGGCTGTTTTGGTGCACCCTTGGGAAATGATGGGACAAGAAGAAATGCGCAAGTATTGGTTGCCTTGGCTGGTTGGCATGCCCGCCGAAACCGCACGCGCCATTTGTTCGCTGATTTTTGCGGGAGTCATGGAGAGATTCCCAGGCATTCGCTTCAATTTCGCTCACGCTGGAGGTTCATTCCTGCCTACTTTGGGACGAATTGAACATGGCTTCCATTGCCGTCCAGACCTTGTAGCCATTGACAATCCTATCAATCCGCGAGAATATGTAGGTAAATTTTGGGTAGATAGCGCCACCCATGATGACCAACTGTTCAAGTATGTATTGGAAATGCAAGGCTCCAAAAAAATTACGCTTGGCACTGATTATCCATTCCCACTCGGCGATCTTGAAGTCGGTAAATTCATTGAAGAAATGGGCTTGGAAAAAAATATCGTAGATGACATTTTCTGCAATGCGACCTTGGACTGGCTGCAATTGCCCAAGAGCATGTTTGACTGAGACAGTAGATCGCCTGCAATCTACCCTTGAATTTATTTTTCATCCGTTCATCACACTCCGTTTTTTCCAACGCACAGGATGAATGATCTTTGCGCACCCATTATTGAACCCCATGAAACTAATCATCTGCCCTTTACTTTTCCTTTCTCTTATCAGTTTTACTTCACTTGCCCAAGTGCAAGGCATCGTCACCGATGACAGTCAAAAACCACTGGAATTCGTCAATGTGGTATTGCACGATGCAAAGGACAGCAGCATGGTCAAAGCCAATGTAAGTGACTCCAAAGGTCAATTCGAATTCACACCGATGCGTTCTGGAGAATATTTTTTGTTGGTTAATTTCATTGGCTACCAAGAAAAACGCACCGACATTTTCACGTATCAGATTGGAACGACTTTCAATGTACCTCCCACCGTTTTGATGCCACAAACCAACGAAACCCAAACAGTGGAAGTAGTTTACAAAAAACCATTGGTGCAAGTCGAGGCAGACAAAACCATTTTCAACGTTGAAGGCACCGTGAATAGTGTAGGCCTCGATGCGCTTGAACTTCTGCGCAAAGCCCCAGGTGTGATGGTGGACAACAACAACAATATCAGTATCAAAGGACGCACTGGCATTCAAGTGTATATCGATGGCAAAATCACCCCTTTGGATGAAGCAGGTTTGGCGGCCTTACTCAAAGGCATGCAAAGCAGCAATATCGAAAGCATCGAAATCATCACCAATCCTTCGGCTAAATATGATGCGGCGGGAAGTGCGGGCATCATCAACATCAAGCTCAAGAAAAACAAAAACCACGGCACCAATGGCAATATTCAGCTCGGTTATGGGATCCAAAAATTCAGCAAATACAACGGCAGTCTAAACATCAACAATCGCACTGCCAAATTCAACGTATTCGCGATGTATAGCCACAGCGAAGGCAAAACATGGAACTGGATGAACCTGGATCGGATTCAAGTCGGCAGCAGATTCGATCAAAAAACGGACAATTACAACAACGACAGCGACCACAATTTCAAAGCGGGCGTAGATCATTACATCAATGATAAAAACACAATCGGTGTGATGATTTCTGGCAACTACGGAAATGGCCGTTCTGACAATACCAGTTTTACCGACATCACGCCACTCGATGCCACCTTATGGGAACGTCAGTTGCAAGCGACCAACGACAATACTTCAGATCGCGACAATATCAACGCGAATATCAACTATCAATTCGCAGACACTTCAGGACACAGCTTTACCATGGATTTGGATTGGGGCGGATATGACATCTACAACAATTCCAATCAATCCAATACTTACCTGTATCGAGACGATACAAGCCCCTTGGACATTGATTACCGCAACAACACATTGGTAGAAATCACCATTGCAAGTGCCAAAGGAGATTACGAACAAAACCTATTGAAAGGCAAATTGGGCGCCGGTTTCAAACTCAGTCAGGTCGGCACCAAAAACAATTATGCCTTTTACAATGTCAGCTCGAATGGTGAAATTTTGGACAGTTTGCGCAGCAATTTATTTGATTATCAAGAGACGATTTATGCGGGGTATGCCAATTACAAAAGACAATTCAAGAAAATAGGAATTCAAGGAGGCGTGCGCGCAGAGCACACCCAAAGCGAGGGTGATTTGATCAGTTACATCGTATTGACTGATGAGGACAAACGCAATGTGCAACGGGGCTATTTGGATTGGTTTCCAAGCGCAGCTATGACATACAACCACAACGACACCAATCAATTTACAATCACCTACAGTCGACGGATCGACCGTCCTTCCTACCAAGACCTTAATCCATTTGAATACAAACTGGATGAGTTGAGTTATCAGGCAGGCAATCCATTCTTGCAGCCACAGTACGGCAATATTTTCGAGTTGACCTATACCTACATGTATGCACTGAATGCATCATTGGTATATAGTTATACCCAAGATTACATGACCAATGTATTGGACACCGCCAACAATCAAGCATCCTTTATATCGATGCGCAATCTTGGACACGAAACATGGGTCGGTGTGAATCTCAGTGCGCCCATTCCATTGGGCAAAAAAATCAACTTATTCGTCAACCTGAATGCCGGTTATAAAAACATCGAAGGCACTTTGGATGGTGACCGCCAGGTCGGAGTTGAAATTTGGTCCTACAGTGGATTTGGTCAATTGACTTATAACCTACCGAAGAGCATCACCTTAGAAGCGAGCGGATGGTACAGCGGACCGAGTGTGTGGGGAGCCACTTTTGTCAATCGCGCCATGGGCAGCATGGACATAGCTGCCAAAAAAGAATTTTGGGGTGGAGCTGCCAATTTGCGACTTGCCCTTGGCGATATTTTTTACAGCAACCAATGGAGCAGCCGTTCTAATAGCAATGGCATTGATATGCGCGCCCGGGGCGGCTGGGAAAGCCGCCAGTTCCGTGTTTCCTTCGGATATAATTTTGGCAATCAGTACATGAAAAAATCGAACAGACGTTCGGGTGCTGATGATTTAAATAGCAGGGTGAAATAATTGGAGCTTAGGGCAAGCTAGAACCATCCGATTGGAGTTATTGACACACCTGATCTATGAGTTCGGATTGGTTATGCTTTGAAAAGGCTTTGCACTTGATTTAGTCTCAACT
>JAIYCK010000303.1 GCA_027488055.1 Flavobacteriales bacterium
ATTGTATTGCACTCCGAATGGGTCATTCCCGCACAACCCAGAGCCACTGCCAGAACATCTCACGGAATTATCCAAAGTAGTGTTGGAGCAACAATGCGACCTAGGAATCACTGTGGATCCAGATGTGGATCGTTTAGCATTTGTGTGCGAAGATGGTTCTATGTTCGGAGAGGAATATACCTTGGTGGCAGTAGCCGATTATGTGTTGACGCATAAGAAGGGAAATACGGTTTCTAATTTGTCATCCACGCGGGCCTTGCGGGATGTCACCATTCAGCACGGCGGTCAATATGTGGCGGCAGCTGTGGGTGAAGTTAATGTGGTCCAAGCAATGAAAGACACCCATGCAGTCATCGGTGGTGAAGGCAATGGCGGTGTGATATATCCCGATGCACACTATGGTCGTGATGCCTTGGCTGGTATCGCTTTGTTTCTATCTCACTTGGCACATAAAAAAATGAAAATGTCAGATTTGCGTGACCATTATCCTAAATACGTGATCTCCAAAAATAAAATCGATCTTGTTGCAGGTATGGATGTGGATGGCATTTTGGCACGCGTACAATCGCTATTTCCGGATGCTCATGTAAGCACTGTGGACGGTGTTAAATTTGACTTTGAGGAAGGATGGGTGCATTTACGCAAAAGCAATACAGAGCCCATTGTGCGTGTCTACGCCGAACATACCACGACCGAACAAGCGAACGCGTTGGCTCAAAAAGTTATTCAAGCAGTCAAGCAAATTGCAGGCTTAATTTAATAATGGATCGGATGGAAAGGAGAAAATTTCTTTGGGGTAGTTTGATTGGAAGTGGTGCCTTATTGGCGAATTCTTTAGTCAATCAAGGATGGGCGCAATCTGCTCGCAAAAAAAAGCTGCCACCATTTCTGACTGGCTTGGTCATTTCAACCTGGAATGCTGGACTCACAGCGAATGAGCACGCTTGGAAAAGTTTACTTGAGGGGGGAAAGGCGTTGGATATGGTAGAAAAGGGCGTCAATGCCATTGAGGCCGATTTTACGAATCGATACGTGGGATTGGGTGGCTTACCTGATCGAGAAGGTCACACAACGTTGGATGCGTGTATCATGGACAGCAATGGCATGGCTGGCAGTGTGATGTGTGTGGAGCAAGTAAAGTATCCTTCTTCATTGGCCAGGCTAGTGATGGAAAAGACACCTCACGTGCAATTGGTAGGGGAGGGTGCTCAGCAATTTGCGGTGGAACAAGGGATCCAGCTCGATAACTATGTGAGTGATGAAGCGCAAAAAATGTACGAGGAATGGCTTCAAAAAAGCGAGTATAAGCCAATCATCAATGCAGAGAATCATGATACCATCGGACTGTTGGCCATCGATCGACAAGGTGATCTGGCTGGTGTATGTACAACAAGCGGAATGGCTTATAAAATGCGCGGTAGAGTAGGTGATTCTCCCATTATTGGAGCAGGTTTATATGTAGACAACGAGATTGGTGCAGCCACAGCTACGGGCTTGGGAGAAGCAGTTGTGAGGACGTGTGGTTCCTTTTTAGTAGTGGAATTGATGCGTCAAGGAATGGATCCCCAGCGTGCTTGTGAGTCCGCGGTAGAACGAATTCGCAGTAAACACACCAATGTAAAAGACTTTCAAGTGGGTTTTTTAGCTGTCAACAAAGCAGGTGAAATAGGAGCATTTTCAGTCCAGCCTGGGTTTACATATGCGCTCCATAAAAATGGAATCAATCAAATATTCAACGCTCCTAGCATGTTCAAATAAGCACTTGTTAGGACTTCAACGCAGTCAAGACTTCATGTAAAATAGTGGCTGGTCCACCAAAGTGATCAACCACCTTAGCGTGTGGGGCAAATTCAGGAAGGCCATTGGTTAGCGAAATTTTGTCATGAGGATCTACACCGCCCATGATCAGAATCACATCCAACGCGCCAGTACGAATGTAATCGGAGGCCTCCATCAAATTCGTAAATCCATGTGTGGCGAAACCTCCTTTGTTCAAAATGGAAGTAGCATTGCTTAGTACATAGTCGTGTTTAGCAAAGACAAGAATGTGATGGATAGCGGCATTTTCTGATGCTTGAATGACTGGTGTTTCTTCCATGTTTCCGATTGTTGTAAAAGCGATAAAGAGCTTCTGTTTTGCAATAATATTTCAGTCTGACCATTTTCACAACCTTTTTGCGGGCTTGGTTCGGAAGTATTTTGATAAATAAAGCACATTTAGAAAAGTTGCATTGACCTTCAGGGCTCTATCTTCGCGGGGTGAACCGATACAGAAGCTTAGTTCAATTGACGCGCCCTACGAATCTGGTGATTGTGGTTTTGACCATGATCATTACACGGTATGTGGTGGTATTGCCAATGGCGCGCAAAGCAGGAATTGGCATTGAGCCACAGTTGTCGCATGTAGAGTTTGCCCTCACCATCTTGATCGCAGTGCTTTTGACTGCCGCAGGCAATATTATCAATGATTATTTCGATTTGCGTGTTGATCAAATCAATAAACCCGACCGCGTCATTGTGGGCAAACGGATCAAAAGGCGCGTGGCGATTGTCTTGCATCAGGGTTTGAATCTGATTGCATTGTTGCTGGCATTATGGGTTTGCAGCTCAGCGCACTTTTGGTGGCCTCTGACAATTCCCATCCTGGTGGCTACGTTATTATGGTTTTATTCACCAGTATTCAAAAAAAAGTGGATGATAGGCAATGTTGTAGTGGCTCTTTGCACAGCATTGGTTCCGTTTTGGGCGGCCATTTTTGACCTCCATCACATGCGATTGAAATATGTGGATCAATGGGTGGATGGCGAACATTTTCTCAGTCGCATCTATTTGGTGGTTCTCATTATATGTGTGTCCTCTTTTTTGCTTAATCTCATTCGTGAGGCTCTCAAAGATGCAGAGGATATGCAAGGGGATGCGAAGGGGGCTTATCAAACCTTGCCACTCGTATCAGGCATGCAATGGACCGTGCGTTATGCACAAGTTATTCTCGCTTTATATCTGGCGCTGATGGTGTTCTTGGCCATGCGCCCCGTATTGCAATTTCAATCCAATAAAGTGCCGCTGATCATTTTTCTCACACTTCTGATTGTGCCGGGTCTTTTGAGCTTTTTACTTATTTCCAAATCATCTGACAAGGCTTCATTCGCCAAAGCATCGGCTTCTGTGAAGTGGCTAATGCTACTAGGACTAGTTGCTGTGGTGGTGTTGAGTCGTGTCAATTGGAATTGACGTGCGTCAACGAATCACAACAGAATAATCTAGGATTAGTATTTTTACATGGATGCTGCAGTGGCAGCGCGACAATGATCTTTGATTTTCTCCAATGCAAAGTCGATTTCAACGCGGGTAGTATAACGGCTGAATGAAAATCGCAAACTTGCACAGTGGGGTTGCAATGCATTGATTCCCTCAAGTACATGTGAGCCTTTAGCGGCACCGCTGCTGCAGGCACTACCGCCACTGCAGGCCACTCCGTCCAAGTCTAACAAGAATAACATCATATCGGCATTCTCACCTTCAGGCAATGTTGCATTTAGCACAGTATACAATGCATCAGATTCCTTTGAGCGACCGTTGAATCGAATGCCAGGTATGTTGGTTTCCAATTGCGCAATCATATAATTTTTCACATCGCGCACATGCGCTGCATGGTCTTCCATGTGTGTCGCTGCTAAATCGAGTGCCTTGGCTAAGCCTACAATGCCATAAAGGTTTTCTGTTCCGCCTCGTAATCCGCGCTCTTGACCACCACCCGTCATGGCAGCATTTACCTTGAGCGACTTGTTAATGTAGATGAAACCAACGCCTTTCGGTCCATGAAATTTATGAGCAGAAGCATTCAAGAAATGAATAGGCACTTCGTCGGTGTGAATGGCGTAATGCCCCATCGTTTGCACGGTATCACTGTGAAAAATGGCGTTGTATTTGGCACATAAATGACCAACTTCGGTCAATGAAATCATATTGCCTATTTCGTTGTTGGCATGCATCAGGCTCACACAACTGCGACCGTGGGTGGCCAATAGGACTTCTAAATGTTCCATATCCACGCTACCATCGGGCGTTAATTCAACTAGGCTTAGTTTGACATTGTATTTTTCACAGAGTAACTGCGCTGTTTTGATCACTGCGCTGTGCTCTATTTTGGACGTGATAATGTGGGTGCAGCCCAAATCAACGATGGATGAAGTAAGCGCGAAATTATCTGCTTCGGTTCCGCCACTTGTGAAATAGATTTCGCTTGGGCTGCAATGCAAGTGCTGTGCAATGGTCCGACGGGCTGCCTCAATGGCTGTTTTGGTTTTGCGCCCAAAGGCGTGCGATGAACTTGGATTGCCAAAATGCGAAGTGAAATATGGCATCATGGCCTCCAAAACTTCAGGAGCCATCGGCGTTGTGGCGGCATTGTCTAAATAAACCTTCATAGTATGATTATGACTTCGTTCAATGCTGTGGCGCAAAACTACAGCGCCGCAAAGATCGTATTTTTTCAGTCTCAAACCAATGCGTATCCGCCATTATTCGTGGAACGCTAACCCACCATCTCGCGTTTCAGGGTTTCTACGGTATCATCTGGAAGATTTTGTAAATCTAGATACATCAGGCCATCCAAAGCATTATTGAATTTTGGGTCGCAATTGAAAGCAATAATTTTTGCATTTTGCTGAAGGTATTTTTTGAGAAGTACAGGCATGGTGAAGCTACTTGGCTCTATGTCAGAAATCACCTTGTCCATTTTCTTCATATCGGATTGAGTAGCCTCCAGAAGTGAAGCGGTATCTACGCGATGCGTCTTTGTCTTGAAACTATTTCTGGGTTTCACAAACTGAGAAAAATTCGAATCGAAATAGTGCTTTTCAATGAATTGTATGATCAACTCTTTCGACACTTCTTGATAACTATTGCTAATCGATACAGGTCCAATGATAAAACGGAAATGAGGTTTGGACATCATATAAAATAGGATGCCTTTCCAGAGCAAGAATAGCGAGAGTCGATGACGCTGATATTCCTCAATGATGAAAGATCGACCCAATTCGAGGCCCTGCGAAAACATGGGATGCAATTCCTTGCCAATTTTAAATAGGCTTGAAGTATAGAATCCCTGAATGCCATATCGTTCAATAATGTGGGCCCCATTGCCCACTCGATAGGCTCCTGCAATTTTTTGGGCTTTTCGGTCCCACAAAATCAAGTGATCGTAATAAAGATCATATTCATCCAAGTCAATGCTTTTGTTGGTGCCTTCACCCACCGCTCGGAAGGTCACTTCCCGCAAACGGCCGATCTCACGCAACGTGTTTGGAATCAGTTGAGAGTCTACTACAAAACAATCAAATATGTCGTAGCTCAACGTTTTGTAAGCTGCACAAGCTTCCAATTCCTTGGCGATCACCTCCTGGGGTATTGCTTCAATGATGGGGTCTTCCTTTTTTGGAAATCGAAATGCATGAAAATAAGAACGCTTAACCTCAACGGAGCTTGCGAGCGAATAGGTTTTTGCACGGAGGTAGCGACCATAACGCTCCAAGTCGGTAAACATCGTGACGTCTTTGGGCAAGATAGGCTTGCCGATGCGCAGTCGCAAAGTCTCGCCTTTTTTCTTCAGCATCTCACTTGGCAACGCAAGGGTGCGCAAATTGGGATGAAGGAGTCCTAAAAAATGAAACAATCTTGAATTGGAACCATCAAAATATAGAGGAACCACAGGCACATTTGCCTTTTTGATAATCTTGAGCGCACTGCTCTGCCATTTGCGATCGGCCACATTGCGCAAATCGGATTGAAAGGTGCTGACTTCCCCTGCCGGAAAAATTCCCAAAGGCAAACCTGATTCGATGTGTTGCAAAGCGGCTTTCAAACCGCTGATATTGTTGTAGGCGCCCTTGTTGTTTTCGAAGGGGTTGACTGAAAGGAAGTAGTTCTTGATAGGTTCGACATTCTGCAATAAGAAGTTGGCCATTACTTTGAAGTCAGGTCGCACGCTGGCTATGACCTTGATCATAACCAGGCCGTCCAAGGCTCCAAAGGGGTGATTGGCTACAATTACAAAAGGTCCTTCTTTAGGGATATTCGCCAATTGAGCGGGATCGAATTCAACCTGGAGATCGAGGTACTCGAAAATTCGGTCAATCGCTTGCAAATCCTCAGCCTGACATACGGCGTTATACAACTCGTTGACTTTGTCGATGCGAGTAACCCGCGACAGTAGGCCCACAATGGGATTGTTCACCTGGAGCTTCGTGGCAGAGGCGATGACTTCGGCAGGAATAAGTTTTTTCATATGGGTAAGCAATGTCGCAAGGATTTGATCCCAACCCTACGGATGCCCGAAAATACAATATAATCGTAATATTCGACGTCAGGCTACCTCGAAATGACTAATTTGGAGATGATGTTGGACAAAGCCTAATTACTACCCCAATATTGTACAGAGGGGATTCTGATGAATAATATGGTCGACATGTAGTTTGGTTGATACCAATCTCTGAGTATGCTGCTAATTGTTAGTTTATAAAGCAAAAAAAACCCGTGGTTTAGGCGCCACGGGTCTCGACTGGAATCGCACGTATTTTTAAATCAAAGACGCTTCACAGCGGCCTTGAACTGACGGCCGCGATCTTCGTAATTCTCAAATAAATCAAATGAAGCACAAGCAGGTGATAACAACACTACGTCGCCTTCATGCGCTAGATCGTATGATACACGCACTGCATGCTCAGCGGTCGTGACATCGATGATGGTAGCAACCATGCCTTCAAATGCTTTGCGAATTTTAGAACTGTCCTTGGTAAGACAAACGATGGCTTTCACCTTGGCACGAACGAGTTCATTCAACTCTGTGTAGTCGTTGCCTTTGTCTTGACCCCCAGCAATCCATACCGTTGGGTGGGTCATGCTCTCAAGCGCATACCATGTGCTATTGATGTTGGTGGCCTTGCTGTCGTTGATGAAGTTTACGCCATTCACCTTTTGCACGTTTTCTAAGCGGTGTTCGATGCCCTCAAAATTGACAAGGCTCTCACGTACCACTTCTTTGCGCACATCGAGCACACGTCCAGATACACCGCTAGCCATGCTATTGCCCACATTGTGTTTGCCTTTAAGGGCGAGTTCAGTCATTTTCATTTGAAGTAAGTTTTGGTTGATATAGATATTTATTGAATCCATTTGAGTATAGGCTCCTTCTGAGTAGCCTGCAGGAAGGCTTTCCTGCAAAGTGTATGGGATGCAACGCGGTGCAAGACTGCGATGGTTGAGCCCTCGTTTGGCCATTTCGGCCTCGATCACAGGATCATCGGCATTGAATATGAAAACCCCTTGGGTGTCCATGTTTCTCAAGATGCGGAACTTCGAATCGACGTACTTCTGAAAGTCATAGTCGTATCGGTCCAAATGATCGGGTGTGATATTGGTCAAGATGGCTACGTCGGCCTTGAAATCATACATGCCATCGAGTTGAAAGCTGGAGATCTCCAATACGTAATATTCAAAGCTGGCTTGGGCCACTTGACGCGCAAAACTTTTACCGACATTGCCTGCCAATCCCACATTCAATCCTGCATTTTGTAGGAGGTTGTATGTGAGCATGGTCGTGGTCGTTTTGCCATTGCTGCCCGTAATACAAATCAATTTGGCGTCGGTGTAACGTGCGGCGAATTCAATTTCTGAAATCACTGGGATGCCCAACGATTTGAGTTGTTGAATGAGCGGTGTGGCGTCACTTATGCCTGGGCTTTTTACAACTAAATCGGCCCTCAAAATCTGAGATTCGGTGTGCCCACCATGTTCGTATGAAATGCCATGCATTGCCAACTCCTCGCGATAGGGTTCTTTCAATGTGCCCTTGTCTGACAAGAACACATCATACCCTTTTTGGGTACCCAATACGGCAGTTCCTACGCCGCTTTCACCACCACCAAGTATGATTAGTCGTTGTTTCATTAGCGTGTTTTGAGGGTGATGATCGTGAGTACAGCCAACATGATTCCAATGATCCAGAATCGCGAAACAATTTTGCTTTCGTGGTAGCCTTTCTTTTGATAGTGATGATGAAGCGGCGACATCAAAAAGATGCGTCGACCTTCACCATATCTTTTCTTGGTGTATTTGAAATAAGATACCTGAAGCATGACAGACACATTTTCGATCAGAAAAATGCCACATAACACAGGAATCAAAAGTTCTTTTCGAATAGCTATCGCAAACGTTGCGATGATGCCACCCAAGGCCAAGCTGCCAGTATCACCCATAAATACCTGAGCCGGGTAGGTGTTGTACCAAAGGAAACCGATGCAGGCACCCACAAATGCGCTGATGAAAACAACAAGTTCTCCAGTGTGAGGGATGTACATGATATTGAGGTAATCGGCAAAAATGTAGTTGCCACTCAGATAAGCGAGCAGGGCCAAGGTTACACCAATGATAGCGCTCGTGCCAGCTGCAAGACCATCGATGCCATCGGTGATGTTGGCTCCATTGCTCACCGCAGTCACAATCACCACGACCACGATGGCAAATACCACAAACAAACCTGTTTTGGTTTGCCATGAGGTGGGCAATAGCCAAGCATAATTGAACTCGTTGTCCTTCACAAATGGGATGGTTGTTTTCAACGATTTTTCAGACTGCCAAATCGCCGGATCATCCAAATCACTTGCTACATTAAAGGTGGCGGGTACGTCCGATATTTTAGTCTTCATGTAGACATTTGGATTGAAATACAACATGCTTGCGACGATCAATCCAACACCGATTTGTCCAATGATTTTTGAGGTGCCAGCCAACCCCTTTTTGTCCTTTTTGAATACCTTGATATAGTCGTCCATGAAACCAACGATGCCCAACCATATCGTAGCGATGATCATCGTAAGGATATATACATTGGTGATGCGAGCGAACAACAAGGTCGGAATCAGAATCGCAGCAAGCATGATCAATCCTCCCATGGTTGGTGTGCCCTCTTTTTCTTTCTGACCGGCCAATCCCAAATCGCGCACTGATTCGCCAACTTGCTTTTTGCGCAGCCATTGGATGAGGTTTTTGCCAAAGACCATCGAAATAGTAAGCGACAAAATGATACTCAATGCCGCTCGGAATGAAATGTATTGGAACAATCCTGCTCCTGGCAGATTGAACTCAGTGTCGAGATAGTTGAATAAATAGTACAGCATTATTTGTTCAGATTTAGGAGGGTCTCTTGGAGTGTACTGAAGTCATCAAAGTCATATTTGATGCCTGCTATTTCTTGATATTTTTCATGACCTTTACCCGCCACCAGAACGATATCGCCTGCTTGGGCCAGGGCACAGGCCATTTTGATAGCTTCTTTTCGATCAGATAGCGATAAGCTTTGCGCTTTCTGTGCGTCGCTGAGGCCTGCGAGCATCTGCGTCAAAATTTCCTCTGGTTGTTCGCTGCGCGGATTGTCACTGGTGAAAATGACACGATCGCTTTTTTCAAATGCGATGCGAGCCATCTCCGGGCGTTTGGTCTTGTCGCGGTCTCCGCCACAACCCACTAAGGTGATAATCTTTTGGTCGCCCTTCCGTATGTCGCGCAGGGTGTGGAGCACGTTTTCCAATGCGTCGGGTGTATGTGCATAATCCACAATACCGATGATACCCGTTTGAGAACGCAGGTACTCGAATCGACCTGCAGGTGCTTCTAAACTTGAAAGCGTAGTAAGTAATTGGTCTTTGTCAATTCCTAATTCTACTCCAGTGGCATACACCAAGAGCAAGTTGTAGGCATTGAAACTTCCGATCAAACGGGTGTAAATTTCTTTACCATCGAGTTGCATGTGCAAGCCATCAAATGAATTTTCAAGAACACGTGCTTTGTAATCAGCCATGGTTTTTAATCCATAACTGCGGTGACGAGACTTGCAGTGATCCAGCATGATTTCTCCGTATTTGCTATCGTGATTGGTAATTGCAAATGCGGATGCAGGCAGTTGATCAAATAGCTTTTTCTTCGCCTTGATGTATTCGTTGAAAGTGCCATGATAGTCAAGATGATCGTGAGTGATGTTGGTGAAAAGACCACCAACAAGGCGGATCCCTGTCAATCGATTTTGATGCAATGCATGTGAAGAGGCTTCCATGAAGCAATAAGTGCAGCCGGCATCCACCATTTTACAAAGCAGTTCATTCAATGCAATAGCATTTGGCGTTGTATGGGTGCTTTCCAACGCGGTGTCATTGATCTTATTGACCACTGTGCTCAGGAGTCCAGTCTTAAGACCCATGCTCCGGAATAATCGGTACAATAACGTCGCTGTGGTAGTTTTACCATTGGTGCCAGTAACCGCCACAATCTTGATTTTTTCAGAAGGGTGATCGTAAAAATTACATGACAGATATCCCAATGCCTCTGAGGAATCATTCACTTGCACATATGTGACACCAGGATGCAGTTCTTCAGGCATGCGCTCACAAACAATAGCAATGGCTCCCTGTTTGATGCATTGTGGTATGTATTGATGTCCATCGACGGTAGTGCCAGGGATGGCTACAAACAGGCTCATTGGACGTATCGAACGGGAATCAATGCTGATATGCTCCACGGCCACATTGGTGCCGCCGATGACCTGCACTATGCGCGTTTTGTATAATATTTCACTCAGTAGTTTCACTCTAATTCGATGTGTATGTTGGGATTGGATTTGATATTGGATCCGGGCGGTACATTTTGACGCTTGACGGTACCGCGGCCGCTTACACGTACATGCATGCCTTGCTTCTCCAAGAGGTACAAAGCGTCTTGTAGTCCCATGCCAACCACATTGGGTACGATCCCGGCTCGTACAGCACGCTCCGTGATGGCTACATAGGTTCCCTGTGAATTGGTATTGACCCAAGGACTTTGAGCACTTGTTTGTTCAGGAACTTTAAGGCCACGCAACACGGTTTTAAGGTGTTCATAGGATCCATCTTTTGAAACTGGTATTTGGAGCTGAACCTGAAGAGTGGTGTCAACGACAAAATCACTCTGATGATACTCCATTTGCGTGCTGTAAATTTTCACAGCTAATTCAGAGAAAACCGGCGCAGCAATGGTGCCACCATAGTAGTTGCCTCCCTTGGGATCGTTGATTACCACGATACATGAATATTGCGGATCGTGTGCTGGGAAATAGCCTACAAAGCTTGCACGGTGACGGTTATAGTCATACTGTCCGTTCTCGTGGATCTTCGCAGTGCCTGTTTTACCAGCAACTTTGTACGCACAATTTTTGAATGCGCCTTCGGCGGTGCCGCCTTTGTCAGTTACCCCTTCCATCATTTTACGACAGGCGGCAATGGTTTCTTTTTTGCAAAATTTTTCGTGTAATACTTCCGGTTCATAGGTTTCTATGACGCGGCCATTCCGTTTGATTTTTTCTACAAACAAGGGCTTCATGTAGCGGCCATTATTGGCAACAGCATTATAGAAAGCAAGAATTTGCAGGGGCGTCAATTTGGTTTCATACCCAATGGACATTTGTGTTAAACTGAGTCCAGACCATCCTTTGTCTTTGGTGTTGCTATAGATGGAAGGAGAAGCCTCTCCATGCAATTGCAAATCGAGCTTTGATCCCAAGCCAAAGGAATGAAGCTTGTCTAAGAATTTTTGAGGTTGCTTATCGTAGCACTGTTTGATCAATTTGGCTGTGCCGATATTGGAAGATTTTTCAAATACTTCTTCCACTGAAATAGTGCCATTGCCTCCCTCGTCGTCATTGCTATCGGTCAGGGTCATATCGTAGATCTGCCAACGGCCATTGCCTGTGGCTACGCTGTCCTCCAGTTGGACTAACCCGTCGTCGATGCAGGCCATCAGACTTGCCAACTTCATTGTACTTCCGGGCTCTTGGCTCTCTTGCACGGCATAATTGTAGCGCTCCAAATAAGTGCCTGTCTCGGGGTCCTTGCCCAGGTTGGCAATTGCACGGACATAGCCCGTTTTAACCTCCATCAAAATGGCACAACCCCAACTTGCATTATGCAACTCCAGCTGTCTTTTTAAGGCCGCATTGGCTACATCTTGTAAATGGATATCGATACTCGCGATCACATCAGCTCCGGGTTGTGGTTCTTCGATGTAATCGTCCGTCATCGGACGCCAATACCCCCCAGCAATTTTTTCTTGCAATTGCTTACCTTTTTTGCCCGCCAGCAAACTGTCGAATGCGAGCTCAATCCCAAATTTATTGTCTGCTTGATCCTTCCCAATGGTGCGTGCAGCAAGCATTTCAAAGGGTTTTTCACGGCGACTTCCTTCGATAAAAACAAAGCCGCTTTTGAAGGCGCCTTTTTTGATGAATGGCAGCTGCTTGATACGCTGCAATTGGTTGTAATCTACTTTCGTCTTGATGAGCTGATAGCGATTGCCTTCGGTGCGCGCTTGCTTAAAAAGTGCTTTGTACTCAGGTGCTCCACGATCGCCGAAAATGCGTGCAAAACCCATGCACACGCTGTCTATTTTAGCGCGATATTCTGTTACGTCATAGCCCGCCTTGGCGTCCCAGCGTATCTCATATTCGGGCACGCTGGTAGCTAATAAACTACCATCGGTGCTATAAATCTGACCGCGAATAGGTGTGATTTCATTGGCCTTGTAGGTGTAATTCAACCCAAGGTTTTTTGCCCGCTCACTTGGCCAGATCTGCAAATAGAAAATCTTAAATACGATGGCGATTGCAATCAGACAAATCAGACTAAACAACATCCAAGTCCTCGACATCATGCGTGCCGGCAACGAAGCATTGCTAGCCACATGCTGAACTTCAGGCTCAGCATGCGACTCAACAATGGGTTGGTTGATATGGTTGTTTATTGGGTTCAAATTCAACGATCTTTTTCAAAAAATCCTTTTTCTACATCTATGATTTGGGGAGGATTGCGCAATTCTTTGAGTCCCATGGCTTCGATTTCTTGAGCGACGTGACTTTGCTGTTTGGTGAGCTCCAATTCACTCAGGGTGGTGTTGTAACTGGAGCGTAATTCATTCAGCTCATGCTGGAGCCGAATCTCTTCGCGCTTGGTGCGCTCAAAAGAATACATCAATCCGATATTGAGTACAAACAGAAATACGATAAATGCGATAAATGGAATGTGCTTCACTAGACCCTCATTGGCCAGAAAATCGCCACTCAAAACCTTCGTAAACCAATTTTTTTTCTTGGTTTTTGATGGTTTGGGCGCAGCATGAGGCGAAGCCGTAGCTTTGTCTGTACTCATTTTGGTTGTTTAGGTAGTTTAACTTATATCCGTCTCATCCCATTGATCCTCTCGGGCAATGAGGTATTTATTATTCACACTTTCTCTCCCTTTGTCGCAGTGCGCATTTTGGCGCTGCGTGCACGAGGGTTGCGCTCGATTTCTTCTTCTGTTGGAACGATAGGCTTGGTGTGAGCTGGTTCCAATGGCCGGCTCAAATGGCCGAAGAAATCCTTTGTTGGTACCCCTTCAAAATTGCCAGTACGGAAAAAATCCTTTACCAAACGATCTTCTAAGGAGTGATAACTAATCATCACAATTCGACCCGCTGGCTTAAGCAATTGTGCCGCTTGTTGAAGCATATCCTTGAGCACCGATAATTCCTCATTCACTTCAATGCGAAGTGCCTGAAACAACTGTGCATGAAACTTATGCTCGGCTCCTCGCGGCGCAAAGGCTTGCACGGCACGCATCAACTCTCCGCTGGTTTGTAAGGGGCGAATCTTGACCAGCGCCTTGGCTACTGGCCAGGCATTGCGCAGTTCACCATATTGACGCAATACTTCTGTCAGTTCCTCCACGCTGTAGGTGTTGATTACATCTGCCGCAGTCAATGCGCGATTCTGATCCATGCGCATATCCAATGGTGCGTCATAGCGGATCGAAAAGCCTCTGCTGGTGCTGTCAAATTGATGACTGCTCACGCCCAAATCACCAAGCAAACCATCGATCGCACGCACACGATTCATGCGCAGCCAGTTTGCCAAATACCCGAAATTTTGATCGATCAAAGTGAAACGATCATCGTCGGGGGTGTTTTTCCATGCATCGGGATCTTGATCAAATCCATACAGCTTACCTGTGGGTCCCAATTGTTTCAAAATCGCTCGTGAATGTCCACCACCGCCAAAAGTCACATCCACGTAAACCCCGTCGGGCTTGATTTGCAGCGCTTCTATCGTCTCACTTAGCAATACCGGTTGGTGGTAATCGGTATTCATGCTTTGTGGTCTTTGTCATTTAAGTAAGTCTCAATTTCATCCGCCAAGGCATCAAAATCTTCTAGGTTTTCTACCTCATGCTGGTGTTTGTCACGACTCCACAATTCCAGTTTTTCAAAGAGACCCATCAACATCACTTCGTTGTCCTGATCGATGTCCAATCCAATATGCTCAAGCATATGATTGGGCAAATTCATTCTACCTGAAGTGTCCAATTCGATTGGAGCAGCGCCACGCAAAAACTTCCTGATATACTCACTGTGTTTGCGGCTATGGCGATTGAGTTTGGCAAAATCACCTTTGATGCGATCCCATTCAGGCTTCGGATAAATGACCAAACAAGGTTGATGCAAGTCCTTGCGTATCCACAGGCCTTCATGCAATACCGGCTCGAGCTGCTTGCGCAACTTCGAAGGGAGCTGTAGGCGCCCTTTATTGTCCAGTTTGCAGGGGTAATCCCCAAGTAAATCGAGCATGTGGTCTGAATTTTTTTGGAATTCGAAAGCGAAAATAGGGGAGTTTTACCACTTTTCCCCACTTGGGAGACAAAATATTGAAATTTGTTGATAAAATGGTGTTCATAACTGGTTTAGTGGAGCCCCTTTGTCTTCTCAAAGTGCTTGATAAATATGGGAAAATGACGAATTTGCGAGATGGTGGGGTAAAGTGGGGTGTTTTGGTGGATTGTGGGGAATTGACCAAACAAGAGGGTATGGATAATTAATCCGATGGAATAGGAAGCAAGCGCGGTCAGACTCCGTTATTTGTGGCATGGATCTGAAGAAAATTGAATCGGTATATTTTCTAGGTATTGGTGGAATAGGGATGAGCGCCTTGGCTCGTTTTTTTCATCGCCAAGGAAAACAGGTTATGGGATATGACAAAACGCGCACAGCTCTCACCATTGAACTAGAGTTGGAAGGTTTGGCCATACATTATGATGATCATGTGTTAGAGATTCCAGAGATCATTCGATTGGCTCAAAGGGACAAAGTCCTATTGATCTACACTCCAGCCATCCCTAAGGATAGCAATGAGCTCAATTGGTTTATTGAAGCGGGTTATCGCCTTTACAAGCGTTCGGAAGTATTAGGTCTTCTTACCGAAAATTCCAAATCCATCGCGGTGGCGGGGACGCATGGAAAAACCACGACATCTGCTATGATTGCTCATATTTTGGTGGATGCAGGATGGCATTGCAACGCCTTTTTGGGTGGCATAAGTGGAAATTACCAAACCAATATGCTCATACATCCAAATGCGGCTTGGACCGTGGTGGAAGCGGATGAATTCGATCGTTCCTTTTTGACTTTGTCTCCTACCATCGCCATCATCACTAGCATGGATGCTGATCATTTGGATATCTATGGTAGCCATGATTTTATGAAGGAAAGCTTCAATCTATTTGCGGCACGCATTCAACAAGATGGCCAGCTTTTCTTCAAACAACATTTGCCATTACAATCCGAGATGCTGCAAGCCAATGTGAGTTATACCTCTTATGATTTAAATAGTAATGCAGCGATTTTTGCATCCAATATTCAGATCCAAAATGGCAAGTACCACTTCGACTGGCACAATGGAGATGAAAAGATCGAAGACATTGAGTTGGGATTGCCCGGCCGACATAATGTTGAAAATGCGGTTGCAGCGATTGCGGCCTGCCGACAGGTCGGCGTTTCAAAGGAGTCAATCCAACAGGCGTTGGCCTCTTTTAAAGGAGTGAAGAGAAGATTCGATTATGCCCTGCTCCGCCCTGATCTAGTGGTGATCGATGATTACGCCCATCACCCGGAGGAACTCCGAGCTGCCATCGCAAGTGCGCGTGAATTATTTCCCAACAAAAAGATAACTGGTGCATTCCAACCACACTTATTTTCCCGCACCCGCGATTTTGCAGATGCCTTCGCAGAAGCATTAGGGGCATTGGACGAGGTAATTCTGCTCCCCATTTACCCCGCGCGCGAAAAACCAATGGAAGGAATTCATTCACAAATGTTGTTGGATAAAATTTTAAATAGTTCAAAAATTATAGTGGAGAAAGATGGTTTATTAGCAGAGTTATTGTCCAAACCAAGGGAAGTGATCATGATTTTAGGTGCGGGAGACATCGACATGTGCGTGGCACCTGTCGTGGCCGCCTTCTCAAATCAAATGTGAGGGGTATCAAGAATTCCTTCTTTGGGCAATCAATTCCAAAACAAACCATTGACCAAAGAAAAAAACATACTACTCTCTGAAATCGATCGCAAAAAGCGCAAACGCAAATTGGTGCTTGCGACTTTGGCTTTGTTCGGTGCACTCGGAATGGCTGGAGTAATGGGTGCTGTGTCTTTGCACCAAGCGTCAGCCAAATGCTGGGATGTAGAGGTCAAGGTAATCTATGCTGATAGTTCTGTTTTCTTGACCAATGACGATTTGCTCAAATCGATCCAACCTCATCTCGATTCAATACAAAATTTTCCTCTCCAACAAATCGATCTGAATGCGATCCACCGCGCTGTTACAAAAACAAATGCGGTCAAAAATGCTGGAGTATTTACCACGGTTGACGGCCGTTGTGTCATCGAGGTGGAGCAGCGGGTGCCCGCGGTTCGTGTGTTCAACCGGCATGGAGAATCTTTCTATATGGATAGCGAAGGGTATACCTTCCCAGCGAATTATCGAGCTGCCGTCAGATTGCCGGTGGTCACTGGTAATATAGAAGAAGGCGTCATCAAGGATTCTTACTTGACTGACGAATGGGTATACAAAAGCTGCATGGACGACATATTGCGCTTGGCGCAATTCATTGCTGCAAACGAATTTTGGTCGGCTCAAATTGAACAGATTTTTCTCAACGCGAACGGCGATTTTGAGGCCATCACACGAGTGGGAGACCACCAAGTCATTATTGGAGATGCCAATGACTTGGAGGTGAAGTTCAAAAAATGGATGGCGTTTTATGCAAATACCATCCAATCAAAAGATTTAAATGAATACAAAACAATCAACCTGAAATTTGAAGGGCAGATTGTATGTGCTAAATAGAATAATATTGGTAATACATCGATGAATATGAACTCAGAAATAGTTGTCGGACTCGACATTGGTACCACCAAAATCGCTTGCATCGTAGGTAAAAAGTACGAAAACGGCAAGATCGAAATACTCGGTGTGGGGAAAAGCATTAGTGACGGTGTAACCCGCGGAGTCGTGAGCAACATTGATAAAACGGTAGCGAGCATTCGCGCGGCGGTCGAAGAGGCTGAGCGCGAAAGCAATGTGTCTATCAAATTGGTCAATGTGGGCATCGCTGGTCAGCACATCAAAAGCGTACAATTGCGCGGAATGCGGACGCGCGCCAGTAATGATGATGAAATTTCAAGAGCGGATATCGACGCCCTTATCGATGACATGAACAAAATGGTCATGTTGCCAGGTGAGGAAATCATACATGTATTGCCTCAAGAATTTACCGTTGATGGAGAACGCGGAATCAAGGATCCGATCGGAATGTCAGGTATCCGATTGGAGGCCAATTTCCATGTGATTACTGGACAAGTATCAGCTATCAAGAATATTTACAAGTGTGTCATGAAAGCAGGACTCACAGTGGATGTGTTGACGTTGGAGCCACTGGCCAGTGCAGCGGCTGTGCTCAGCGAAGAAGAACGCGAAGCTGGAGTAGTATTAGTAGATATCGGCGGTGGTACCACTGACATTGCCATCTTCCAAGACGGCATCATCCGTCATTCAGCTGTTATTCCATTTGGTGGAAATGCTATCACAGACGACATCAAGCAGGGTTGTACCATCATGAAAGGCCAAGCGGAGCAACTCAAGGTCCGCTTTGGAAGTGCGTTGGCTACTGAGAATAAAGAAATTGAAATCATTGTGATTGCGGGTCTACCAGGCCGCGATCCAAAAGAGATTTCATCACGTAACTTGGCTCAGATCATTCAAGCGCGTATGGAGGAAATCCTCGAACACGTGCACTTTGAAATCCGCAATAGCGGTTTGGAAAAGCACCTAATAGGAGGTCTAGTTTTGACCGGTGGTGGCTCGCAACTCAAACACATGAAACAATTGGTAGAATACATCATGGGAATGGACTGCCGAATTGGTTTTCCGAACGAGCATGTGGCCAAAGCGGTTAACGAGAATATGCTGACTCCAACGCTCAGCACAGGGGTTGGCTTAGTTATCAACTCCCTCGATAAATTGGTCATTGAAAATACGCGTGAAAAGAGTCCTAAGGAAAAAGAGGAAACGCCAGTGGAAGCTCCGAAGCCCATTTCAAGAGCCAAAGAAGAACAACGTTCAGGTCGATTTGGTCAAGGATTCCTAAACAAAATCAAGGAGTTTCTCGACACGGAAGAAGATTAAATAAAAAGCCATCCCTCGGGATGGCTTTTTTTTGATAGTCTTTTCAGAATGAATGTCACAGGGCAAGGAGCGATCTAAAATGAGCATAGGCCGCAGTTATTTGTTCGGGTGTCGCGACAGCCTCAATATCACATTGACCAAAATCCTTGAGAAGGGCCATTCGGATTTGGCCACCGCTATTTTTTTTGTCATGTTGAGCGAACGTCATCCAGTGATCCGCTTCAGGCCAATCCAATAAGCGAAGTTGAAAAGCGTCAATTAGATGCAATGCAATCTCCTGAGAGGGAAGGCTCGATTCGGGAAAACACATTGTACTGATTTGTATTTCAATGGCGAGACCGGCGGCGACTGCAATTCCGTGAGCCACCGGACGACCTTGGCTCAGAAACCAAGATTCCAAGGCGTGCCCAATGGTATGACCCACATTGAGCG
>JAIYCK010000402.1 GCA_027488055.1 Flavobacteriales bacterium
CGGCTTTGGATTACCCGATCAATTCTACTAGCCACGACTATGCATTCATTTTGGATGAGCGCGGCGACAAGGATCGTGTTTACGCAGGTTACTTTACTTCTGACCGCCCAGGTGGACAAGGAAGCGACGATATCTACCACTTCACAGAGCCTGCATTGGAATTTACTTTGGTTGGTACTGCGTATGACAAGGAAACAGGCACTCCGCTAGGTGGCGCCAATGTCACTGTTACTGGAAGCGATGGCAGCAGCATCAAGTTGACTGCAGATGGCAACGGAGGTTTCAGCATGGATAAGTCGCAAATGAAAGCCAATACAAGCTATTCGGTTGACATTCAAAAAGAAAAATACATCGGTACAGGTGACAAATTCTCAACCATGGGATTGAAGTCGTCTACCAATTTTGCTCGTGAGTACTTCCTCATTCCAATTCCGGAAATTGGTGTGGAAATCAGCATGCCATTGGTTCAGTACCCTTACAACGAAACTACGTTGCTCATCAACGAAGAAGTGAATTCAGCTGACTCATTGAACTTCTTGTTGGATATCATGCAGAACAATCCTAAGTTCAAAATCCAATTGGAAGCACACACTGACTTCCGTGGTAAGGACGAATACAACTTGACCCTGTCTGAAGGCCGTGCCAAAACATGCGTAGATTACCTTATCAGCAAAGGTATCGCTGCAGACCGCATGGTACCAGTGGGTATGGGCGAAAAGCAACCACGCACATTGACTACAGACAACTCTGGATTCAAAGCGGGTACTACATTGACAGAAAAATACATCACTGCTTTGCCAAAAGAACAGCAGGACCCAGCTCACACGCTGAATAGAAGAACAATTTTCAAAATCATCGACACCAATTATGTGTCGTCGGTGAAATAAAAATTGAGGTAATAGAGAGTAAAAGAGGCGCCGAAGGCGCCTCTTTTATTTTGTTGGTTTTTTTTGAAATGCCACTGCTTCTCCGCGATGTATTTTTGCACGAGCATGAGTACGGACAATAGATACAACGCCCGCGGTGTTTCTTCTCAAAAGGAAGAGGTACACGCCGCAATCCAACACATCGACAAAGGTCTTTTTCCCAAAGCCTTTTGCAAAATTGTACCCGATTACCTCACCGGTAGTCAAGAGCATTGTGTCGTCATGCACGCAGATGGAGCAGGCACAAAATCCTCCTTGGCTTATATGTATTGGAAAGAGACAGGCGATTTGTCTGTTTGGAAGGGTATAGCCCAAGATGCCTTGGTCATGAACATCGATGATCTGATGTGCGTAGGTGCCATCGATCAGATTTTGTTGTCTTCCACCATTGGTCGCAACAAAAATTTGATTCCGGGTGAAGTCATTGGTGCCATCATCAATGGCACCGAGGAGCTCATCGCCGAATTGAAACAAGCTGGAGTCACCATTTACAGCACGGGAGGTGAAACTGCCGACGTAGGAGACTTGGTCCGCACGATCATTGTAGACAGCACCGTGGTTTGTCGTATGCGCCGCGATCAGGTGATCGACAACGCGCGCATCCAAGCGGGTGATGTGATTGTAGGGTTTGCATCGCATGGGCAGGCTTCATATGAAAAGCAATACAACGGGGGCATGGGCAGCAACGGACTTACCAGCGCGCGCCACGATGTGTTTGGTGGCGATTTAGCTGCAAAATATCCCGAAACGTATGATCCACAGGTGCCGCGCGACCTGATCTACAGCGGTCACAAGCATTTGACCGACGCGGTGGATGGCGCACCGCTCAATGCAGGTCAATTGGTATTGTCGCCTACACGCACGTATTTGCCGCTGGCCCGTTTGATCTTCGATCGGGTGCCGCATCAAGACATACATGGTATGGTGCATTGCAGTGGCGGCGGCCAAACCAAAGTATTGCATTTTGTAGATCACTTGCACATCATCAAGGATCAAATGATGTCCACACCACCGCTATTTCAATTGATCCAACAAGAGTCCAATACCGATTGGCGCGAAATGTACCGTGTATTCAACATGGGACATCGCTTGGAAATTTACACAGATGCAGCAAGTGCTCAAACCATGATACAATGTGCCAAAGAGTTGAACATCGAAGCACAAATCATCGGACGCGTAGAAGCAAGTGATCGCAAACAATTGACGATCGCGGGCGAACACGGCACCTTTGTATACGAATAATTTAGAGACCATTTTAGCACATTGATATGCAGGATTTATTGGAGAAATTGGCGGCGATTGCCGACCGACATAATGAGGTAGGCAAGATGATTACGGATCCCGATGTGATTTCGGATATGAAGCGTTATCCCATATTGATGAAGGAATACAAAGATTTGGGTATCATCGTGGAGCGCTATCTCGTGTACAAAAAATTGACTGAAGATATCGCGGGTGTCAAAGAGATTTTGTACAGCAACGAAGATCCGGATCTCAAATCCATGGCGCAAGATGATTACGATGTCCTTGTTCCCGCCAAAGAGAAAATGGACGAAGAGATTAAATTTCTATTGATCCCCAAGGATCCCGAAGACACGAAAAATTGCATTCTCGAAATTCGCGGCGGAACGGGCGGCGACGAAGCGGCCATTTTTGCGGGTGATTTATTCAGAATGTACCAACGCTATATCCAAAATAAAGGCTGGCGCTTTGAGGTACTCAGTGTGAGCGAAGGCACAGCGGGTGGGTACAAAGAAGTTTCCATTGAGATAAGTGGCGAAGAGGTGTATGGCACCCTAAAGTTTGAAAGTGGCGTGCACCGTGTACAACGCGTGCCAGAGACAGAGGCACAAGGACGCGTGCATACCTCGGCAGCCACGGTGGCCGTGATGCCCGAAGCGGAAGAGTTTGATGTCATCATCAATCCAGCCGATATCCAGCGCGATACCTATCGAAGCAGCGGAGCGGGTGGGCAGCACGTAAACAAAACTGAAAGTGCC
>JAIYCK010000385.1 GCA_027488055.1 Flavobacteriales bacterium
ATTCCTCCGCACGGGTTAAGTTACCAGCACGATCAAGTGCTTCAACTTTAATTTTCCATAACCCAGAAGTGGCGGCAGGAATATCAAAACTGAACACAGCTTCGTCTTGGTTTCCTTCTAAGTTGCGAAACCCGCTGAACATGAAATTACCGTGATTGGGAATGATCATCCCATAAAAATTAGTTCCATTGCCGTGATCATGGTTGGCATCGGATCCTACTTGTTGCACTGTACAAGATACTTGACGGACATTTTCGTCTTGAATCAAGATGCCTATTTTATTTTCAATACCAGCTTCCAATGATCCGTGGTCGGTGGAACCATTAATAGAGATGTAACGAATAGTTGGTGCCACGTTGTCCTCCTTTCTGCATGCACAAAAAAGTACGCATGCAGCTATCAATAAGTTGTATTTCATATTCAATTTACGTTGACCCATTTACCCCAATATGATTTGTAACCGAGTGCGTCGATGGCTTCAATGACCACGCGGTACTGTCCGGGTTGAGCATTGTCGAAACTTGCATTGCTAAAGGCCTGCGGATTGCCCGTAATGGTAATATTGCTCGTCGAAATGATGGCGTTATTCTGATCCCATAACATGACGCGCAGGCTTGATAAGCCATCTAAATCGCCAGCTTCGCCGCTGATATACAAATTCTCTCCAGCGCTCATTGAAATGGTTCCATTTTCATTGGCGGTTGGACTGGAAGAGCCAACGATGACTGGTTTTAACCCGTTGGTAATTGTAAAACCAATCCGTTTTTGGGATTCGTTTCCGTTCACGTCGGTCGCAGTGATTTCTGCAATCAGGTTGGATGAAATGCTGTCGGAAAGTGTGAATACAAATTCGGAAAGTGCATCTTCTTGGTTCTCCGTATTGCTGACAGTCAACATATAGGTGCCTACAGGCGGAGTTGGCAGAACGGAATTCAACACTGTTTCAATGCCTATCGATTCTAGCTTTTTGTTGTCGGAAACTTGAATGCCAATCGTGTGCGTCGTTCCTTGCTCCACTTCAATGGAACTCACCGCAACGCCGTCCAGAAAAATGGCCTCAATCACGGGCGATTCCACATCGATTTGTTCTTGGTCACGGCATGCATAAAAGCATGTGGCACACAAGGCAGATAAGAGGAAAAACGCAGTATATTTCATATGGTCAAATTTAGTGATATTTAAGCAGAGATGATTTTTAATAGCCGAAAATGATACCAGCGAAGACCGGATCTCCCCATTCAGGTCAGGTTATAAATTTATGATGGAACTTCAGGTCATGTATTATCTTGCGAACAATCTACCTGACTGCAATCAAATAAAACAGGGATACCATTGACTTTTAAAACAACACGTGTGAAAATGAAACAAATCCTATTTTTTGCTCTGAGCCTTTTGACAGGCCTATCACTTTGGTCTCAAACAAGTAACTCATTGACCATCGATGAGGCGGTGCTTGGACAATTCAGACAGTTTGCTCCACAAACAATTGCGCAACTGCAATGGATACCAGATGCAGATTCATACACCTATGTAAAAGATCAGAAGTGCATGCTTGCGACCTCCAATGGAAAGGAATTGGAGTTGTTTACACTCAGTGATGTGAACAGCTGGTTGGGTGGGGAAAAATTGACTGCGATGCCCAATTTGACTTGGAGAAATTCGGATCAGTTGGAATTGCAAGTGAAAGAAAAACACTATGTGATCAGCATCAAAGAAAAAAGATCCAAGGAATTGTATGCTGAACCAGCCAATGGCGCGAACGTTGATCACCATTTTGAGAGCAATCGATTGGCTTACACCATCGATAATAATTTGTGGATTCAGAGCGAGGGCAAAGCCATTCAAGTCACCAATGAAGTCGCTGGTATTGTATCGGGACAAAGCATTTCACGCAATGAATATGGCATTACCAAAGGAACATTCTGGAGCCCTAAAGGCAATGCTTTGGCTTTTTACAAAAAGGATGAGCGCCAAGTCACCAATTATCCGTTGACGGATTATAAGACGACACCGGCCACAGTGAAGGAAATCAAGTATCCTTTTGCAGGTGCGCACAGCGAGCATGTGAGTGTAGGAATTTACCACATCGGAAGTCAGCGCACCTCCTATTTGAAAGTAGCAGAAGGTGATGCGGATACCTATTATCTCACCAATTTGACGTGGTCGCCTGATGAGAAATTTGTCTATGTAGCGTGGTTGAATCGTGCCACGAGCGACATGCGCTGGCAGCAATATGACGCGCAAACGGGACTTTTGAAGCAGACATTAATGTCCGAGCACGACGACAAATGGCTTGAGCCGGAATTCCCGCTCTTTTTTGCGCCCAAATCCAAAGGGGAGTTTTATTGGATTACTGAAAAGGATGGATTTAATAACTTATATAAATTCGATGCCAATGGCAAAGAGTTGGCCAAGACGACTGCCAATTTTGAAATCACCGAATTTGTGCAATTTGACGCCGCAGGAACGGCCGCTTTTGTGATGGCTACTGGAGAGAATCCCACCGAATCGAAACTCTATCGCGTTGAGCTCAAAACCATGCAAATGACCTGTATCACTTCATTCGCGGGTACACATCGTACACTTGTTTCTTCTTCAGGTAAGTTCATATTGGATCAGTATTCAAATCTAACCACCCCAAATCGCATTGTATTGCGCAATCAAAAGGGTGTAGAATTGCGTGAGCTACTGAATGCTCCCAATCCATACGAAGGCAAAAAGATCGGTACGACGGAATTGTTTACCATCAAATCCGAGGATGGCAGCGATCTGTGGTGTCGCACCATCAAGCCAAGCAACTTCGATCCCAACAAAAAATATCCTGTGTTGGTATATCTGTATGGCGGACCGCATGCGCAGATGGTGACCAATACCTATTTGGGTGGGGCTTCATTGTGGATGAATTACTTTGCCGAAAAGGGATACGTTGTTTTCACTTTGGACAATCACGGCTCCGCTCACAGAGGCAAGGCATGGGAACAAAGCATTCATCGTCAATTGGGTTCCATCGAAATGCGCGATCAATTGAAAGGGGTGGAATGGCTCAAGGATCAATCGTGGGTGGATGACAATCGCATGGCCGTCCATGGCTGGAGTTTTGGCGGTTTCTTGACGACCACGCTGATGCTTCGCGCTCCAGAGGCTTTCAAAGTAGGCATCGCGGGAGGACCTGTCATCGATTGGTCATTGTATGAGGTGATGTATGGTGAACGCTACATGGATACTCCAATGGAAAATCCTGATGGATACGCCCTTTCTAATTTGACCAAGCACACGGCCAACTTAAAAGGTGATTTGCTGATGGTACATGGAACCGATGACGATGTAGTAGTGATGCAACACAATATGCGTTTCATGGAAGCCTGCATCAAGTCCAACAAGCAAGTCGATTTTTTTGCATATCCCGGTCATGCGCATAATGTACGCGGCAAAGACCGTGTTCATTTGATGACCAAGATCCTTTCGTATGTGGAAGATAAACTGGCCACACAACCATAATTCAAGTGCGTGGATCAGCGGGTATGAAAAGAATTCTATTCATCGCCGATCATCGA
>JAIYCK010000360.1 GCA_027488055.1 Flavobacteriales bacterium
ATCACAAATTCTCAATCTTCGTCACTTAAATCCATGAATTGGGACTCACCAGTCGGTGGTTTAGATGATGTCTTATTGAAAAGGATCGGAATATTTGGGATCATTGATCATCGCCTCATCGGTGAGGGTGGCCAGAAAGGCCTTAAGCGCCACCACTTGATCAGGCGAAAAACCTTGGTGAGCTGGCGTGCCTCCTGTGACACCTTCCAAAGTAAGGCGCATATCCAAATTGGGATGTGCCTGCACCCCATCGCTGTAATGACCAATCACTTCCTCGATGGTAGCAAAACGGCCATCGTGCATGTACGGTGCGGTGAGCATCACATTGCGCAAGCTGGGCACTTTGAATTTACCGTTGTCGGCCGCATTCATCGTCAATCCGCCTAAACCAGGATCGAGGTATTGCATATCCAAGCCATCGTTCATACGGTCGTTGCTAAAAAAATTCGCCGTTGTATGACACTGATCGCATTTGGTGTCGGTATTGAAAAAAATACTTTTACCCTCCCACTCCAGCGGTATGAAACTGGTAAAATCATTGGCTACTGCTTGGTCATAGCGTGTCTGGTAACTAACGATGGATCGCACAAACTGAGCCAATGCATGGGCTGTTCGATTGGCCGTGATTTGTTCACTTCCAAAGGCCGCTGAGAAGAGCGAAGGATAATAGGGCAACGATTGCAAGCGGCTGACCATTTGTCCCAAGGTCAAACCCATTTCCACATTGTCCTGAATGGGCATGAGTACCTGTTGCTCTAAACTGGGCGAAAGTCCATCCCAAAAAAAATGTTCGCCGTATACCAAATTCACTAGATGCGAGGCATTTCGTTTGGTGAATCCACCGCCATGCCCCATACTCTTGGGATTGGGGTCTGCAAAACCATGCGATTGTTGGTGGCAGCTGCCACAACTAATTGTTCGATTTATACTTAGATTTTTATCATAAAACAATACCCTTCCCAGCGTCGCACCTGCATCGGTGGTGGGGTTGTCATCGGGTTCACCACCCATGCTGCCCAAGCCATCCATATCGAAATGCCCTGGCCATGTAAAGGACGTATAGTTGTATAATTTATTGGGCAAATCAGGATACTGAATGACCACTTCTGGGACATCTACGGGATCTTCCTCTTCTGACTTTCGACAAGCCACAATGCTCACAAGAAGCATCCCACATATGAATAACCGAATGTTCATTCGACTATCTGAATTGTGCCTTCCACCTTTGATTCGGCTCCCTCACCGCATTCCACGCGATAGGTCAAGGTATAAAAATAGACTCCTCGCTGCTCTTGATTGGGCGTCCATACTCTACCAGCGTTGCCTTCAAACACTTCTTTGCCCCAGCGGTCATAGATATGCAAGTCATAGATATCAAACAAAGAAGTCATGTCATAATCGGGATTACCCTTCAATCGCGGCGCCCACGCATCATTTAGGTTGTCACTGTTGGGCGAAATAATGTTGGGGAAAATGATCTGACTTTCGTCAATAGTATATACTTCCGACGAAATGACCTCATAGGTATCGGACACCGAACAACCATTCGGTACTGTCGTCACTGTGCAGGTATACACGCCCGGACTTGACACAATCGGATCCAGCACATTGTTGGCCGAAAGCAAGCCATCTGTGGCCGTCCACGCATAGGATACATTGGAAGCTGTGGTATTGGTTTGTATTTCAAAAGAACCTGTTGGACTGAAGCAAGTCAATGTATCCGCATCGACGATGTCCAAAAACAGTATCTCATTTGGAATGCTGACCAGCTGCGTAAAGCCACACCCAAAGGCATCGCTTACACTCAACGTATAATCGCCTGCATTGAATAACATCGGCTCATTGAATGGCACATCCATCCCGTTGAGGGTAGTTTGCAATGGATTTGTCGCATTGATGAACTGTGTCAAAGTGAATGTCCCATTGATGCCGTTGCAAGCGGGAGTGGTTTCGTAAGCAACAGACACTGGAATCTGTACCTCGAAATCAATGGTATCTGGGGCCGTATTGCCGCAGGGATCTTCGATCAAGCCTGATACATCTGTCACAATCAATTGATAGGTACCAGGTGCCAAGATCGGCTCCGTAAAGATCAAATTCAATTGATCACCCAGTGCATCGGCATTCAAGGGTTGAACCGCATTGACGCTCACACCGCTTGGGCCCGTAATCTCGAAATCCAAATTCTGAGCAGTATTGATCAAAACATCCTCTGAAAAAGCGATGGTCAATGTTTGATTGTCGCAATCCAATTGTGCATCGATCATGGTTGGTGGAATTGCATCAAATAAGGCGGCTGTGCTCTCTGCAAAATCGATGGAATATCCACTGCTAGATCCCGTCCAGTTCATCACCACCAATGCAAAGGTGTGACCCGCGGTCACCGGCAGATCAGAATTAAATGGCGGACCAAATTGATCTCCAGGTCCCGAGCTATTGCTCAAGCCACCCAGAGAGGTGCTGATTCCGGTAGTTCCATTGGGTGGAGTGAGCGTGCCCCACGAATTGCAACTTACTTCTGGCGAACTGCCATCTTGCGCCGTAATGCCATCACACCCACCGACCGTGATATCAAACAACCCCCAATCGTAGTCATCATTCAAATCATTGGGCGTAAGTACAAAACTCAGATTGCCGTCGCTTTGGACAGTAAATGTGTACCACACGCTGTTCCACTCGATAAACTGATTGCACGTTCCTGTGAATTCACCAATATCACCCGTATTGAGTGGCGCTTGTTCTTCAAAATAAAACGACTCACACAAATTGACCGCACCCAAGCAATCGGAAATCGTTTGAGAGTGCATTGCGTGATATCCGAAGGACCACAACAGTACCAACAAAGGTTTTATTATCTGTGTCATGTGATTGGACATAGTTAGGCGAATATAGTCAAAATATGACTTCTCACCTCCGCACACAAAGA
>JAIYCK010000348.1 GCA_027488055.1 Flavobacteriales bacterium
AAATGAAGGAAGAATTGAGCCAAAAACTAGAAGAGTTTGGCAGCCATTCCGACAATCTTGAAGAAATCTTCGAAAACAGAGAGCAGATCGAAATCTCGAAGCACTACGAGCGCATGCCAAAGCCTGGTAGCATTGCTATCCACGAATTGGAAGAAAAGCAGATATATTTCCGTTATCCTGACGAGCAATAATTCAAAGGAAACAGATGATTCAATAAGATTAAGATGGCTTCGGCCATCTTTCTTTATTTTTGACAGATATGTTGTTGTCCCAAAAAAAAATAGTCCTTGCGGTTACTGGCAGCATAGCTGCCTATAAATCAGCCTACTTGGTTCGGCTTTTGGTGCAACACGGTGCCGAGGTGAAGGTGGTACTCTCTCCTGGCGCTTTGGAGTTCATTACTCCCCTTACATTCTCTACCTTGTCGCGCAATCCCGTGTATTCCGACTTCACCGAGGATAAAAACACCGGCGAATGGAATCACCATGTAGGCCTAGCGCTTTGGGCTGATCTCATGGTCATTGCGCCCGCATCTGCCAATACCCTGAGCAAAATGGCCTCTGGTCAATCGGACAACTTCTTGCTGGCCACCTACATGAGTGCACGCTGCCCTGTGATGATCGCACCAGCCATGGATCACGACATGTTTTTGCACGGCGGCACTCAAGAAAACCTAGCCAAATTGAAGGGTTTTGGACACTCCTTGATCACTCCCCATACGGGCGAACTCGCCAGTGGCTTGGTAGGACAAGGACGCATGGCAGAGCCAGAGGAAATCGTCCAATGCATCGTCCAGCATTTTCATCCCGACTTGCCATTGCAAGGAAAAAAGGTAATGGTCACAGCAGGGCCCACTTATGAAAAGTTGGATCCCGTGCGCTTCATCGGCAACTACAGTTCCGGAAAAATGGGCTACGCACTGGCCTCCGCTTTGGCCGAAAAAGGAGCTACCGTGCAACTGATCTCGGGTCCAGTTCATCTGCAATTGTCCCATCCATCGATCCATATCACCAAGGTGGAAAGCGCCCGCGAAATGTTGGAGGCCTGCCTCTTGCATTTTGAAGAAATGGATATGGCCATTCTCAGCGCCGCGGTGGCAGATTATCGCCCGGCGGAAATGGCAGATCAAAAAATCAAGAAAAGCGAAGATTCGTTGCAACTCGATCTTGTAAAAAATCCAGATATCGCCGCACAACTTGGCCAATTGAAAAGACCACATCAGCACTTGATTGGTTTCGCGCTAGAAACAACCAAGGAAAAAGAATACGCACAGGAGAAATTAATCCGCAAAAATTTGGATCTGATCGTGCTCAATTCGTTGCGCCATGAAGGGGCCGGATTCGGGGTGGACACCAATCAAATTTCACTAATTTGGCCCCACAATATTTCCCAAGACTTTGGGTTAATGGACAAGCATAAAGTAGCTGCCATCATTGTCGATGCAGCCATTGATTTATTGAAGAAAACAACATGAAAATAGTCTTTTCGATCTTACTCACGATTGCTGCATGGGCCCCTGTATATGCGCAGGAGCTGAATTGCACAGTCAATGTGCTCTTGCCTCAGCAAGTGAATTCGCCGCCTTCCTTGTTTGAAACCATGGAGAAAAGCATTGAGGATTTCATGAACACCCGCAAATGGACCAAGGACAACTATAGCACCGAAGAGCGGATCGATTGCTCCATGCAGATCACCATCGAGCAACAATTGGATGCGCGCACATTCAAGGCGGCGTTGCAAGTCAGCAGCAGCCGACCAGTCTACAATAGCGACTACAAATCACCGGTATTGAACCTCAACGACCGCGATTTCCAATTTACCTTCCAGGAGAATACCCTTATCCAGTGGGGTCTGGATCAACATCGCGACAACTTGAGCAGCACCCTGGCATTCTATGCACACCTCATCATCGGTCTTGACAGCGACACTTTTTCGATGGAGGGCGGCACCGAACAATTGCTTATCTGCCAAACCATCGTATCCAATGCCCAATCTGCTGCCGAAACAGGTTGGCAGAGCGGTCAAAAAGGTCAGCAGAACCGATACCATTTGATCGATAATTTATTGACCCAAACATTCAAACCCATCCGCGAATGCCTATATCGCTATCATCGTCATGGCATGGACAAACTTTACTTGGACGCCGCGGGCGCGCGCACGATCATGTCGGAGTCGCTCATGGGGCTTAAGAATGTCCATAAAATCAAGCCGTCTTCTTACAACATGCAGGTGTTCTTTTATGCCAAATCAGACGAAATCGTAAACATCTACAAGCCTACCAAACCGGAGGAGAAACAAGCGATCGTGGATTTGTGCAAGCTGGTAGATCCCGGCAATATCACGAAGTACGATAAAATGGCGCAAGGACAATAAGCGCCTCGCCACGAAAAATATGCACATTTGATGAAATGTCAACCATCGCATTCGAAGGCGATGTAACTTCGCTATGCTCCACGAAACACGCGATCACTGCGCGTGCATCGGTGAGACTATTTATTCGTAGCGATTATGTTAAAATCCATCGAAATCACCAATTACGCGCTCATTCAGCATGTGCGATTAGACCTCCAGCATGGCCTCACTGCCATCACGGGTGAAACAGGTAGCGGCAAGTCCATCATTATGGGTGCCCTCGGTCT
>JAIYCK010000263.1 GCA_027488055.1 Flavobacteriales bacterium
CAACATTCAATTTAGCGATCAGCTCTCAATTGATGAATTGGATTACGTTAATGCGCATCACAAATCTAAAAAAGTGGGTTGGATACATACGCATCCTGGTCATGGTATTTTTCTATCACCGACTGACATTAATTCGCACTTCAGGGCATTTCCACAGCTATTTCAAATTGCAATGGTGGTAGAAAGTTATGATGACTACAAGGTGGGAATATTCAGCTATAAACGTAGCGGAAAGGAATTGAATAATGTGTTATCAGATTCCAATCTTGAATTTAAATCATTGAAAGAATACCTATGAAATCCTTATTATCATATTGTTTGTTTATACTGATCAGTTTATTGATTGGTGTACAATCGAATGCGCAAACCTCTTTTAATCGTCAATTGGATATTGGAGAAATAGTTCCATTAAAATCTGATGGTTTAGTCCGCGTGTATTTTAACACACCGCAGGGATTTTCTCCCTCAGAGATTGGACAGCTCGGAAAGAGTATTCGAATTAGAGAAGAAGTTATGGGTGCGGGTAAAAGCCAAGAATATGTTATTCCCAAAAGTAGTATTAAGGTGAAAGCAGCTGATGCTGCAGAAACCGTTAGTGTGCAAAATTCCGTAACTGAACGCAATATCATCATTGCCTATCTTGATTATAGCGGTTCTATGCAAGATACTGATTTGAAGCAAGCGTTTGATGCATTGAGAAAGTTAGTAGATGTGGCATATGCAAATGGCAGCCCACTGTATTTTGGGATTTTTAATACATACGTCCAATCACCTTATGTATTGACCAGCAAATCGGGAGAGCCCACATTTAAATCATTGGACGATAATACAGTTAAAACCTTTGATAATTTAAGAGAATCATTCTCAAGAAAGAATGTCAATTATGATAGTCAGGATACTGATTTGTATGGTGTAATTCATTATATAAGTACATCGTTGATTGGGCGTATCAACAAACTCGAACAAATTAATGGTAAAAAAGTCGTTGTGCTTCTCTCTGATGGTGCACATTCCTTAGAGAACGATTATTATGAGAAAGCAATCCGGTCGAAAGAATATAATGTCAGGCAAAATAATCTTCTTGATTCACTCAAAAGCATCGAAAAGGAAACGGCATTTTTCCCAATTGCTTTTGGTAATCCTGATTACACCTTTTTGCAAGCTGTCTGCAACTCAACACCAAATATTAATGATAAAGTTTTTAAGGGTGATGTAACGCAACTAAGTGTTCTTTTGCGGAATGTGATAAACGATGCACGATCTAAGTTTTATTTGGAGTATGAGCCTCAGGACAAATTGTTTAAAGGTGAAAAGCGCGTAATCAAAATAAGCGCAACGGTAGGTGATCTGCAATTCGCAGAGCGAGACAATAACAAAATGTACCGATATGGAAGTGAAATGAATATAGAAGATTTTCACCAAGACGATGATGCTGTGGCCGTTGGTTTCTCTTTAGTTATTCCACTGGTCGCCTTTTTTATATTATTTCTTATTGGTTTAGTATTTTATCCAGCTGTTTATCGTATTTACTTTAAGATAAAATTCATTGAAGTAATAAAAGGAAATGTTCAGTATTCAATCCCATGTCCCATTTGTTTCGATCCTCTCTTAGCAGGTGAAAAGGTTGTAAAGAAATGTCTACATATCACCCATCTTGAGTGTTGGGACCAGAATCATAAGTGTTTGTATCATGATCAAGGAAAATGCCCAAAAGGCAAAGAACTTGTAGCTGATGTAACGGAATTGTTGAAAAATCCTTTTAAGATAGAAGAACTTTCAAATGCGATTTTGGGCGCTTTGGGAGGCTTTTTGGGAGGCATAATTTCACTGTTTCTTATCGATAGGGTCAGAACCATATTTCAGGTGAGTCAGGATTCAGAGGCTTATCTAATATCGCTACCAGCATTTCTGTTTGGATTTTTTATTACTGGTTCCATCTTATTCAATGCGCGAAGAAATCAATTGGATACCAGAAATATACTTGGTATAGCCTTGGCATCATTGATAGCTGGCGTGGGTTCGTCTCTTGCTGCTTTGGTATTATCTCCTATCGTCTTGGAATACTTTAACTTTCGAATTGTCAGTGGAGTGTTGATTTGGGCCCCTATTGGGATGATTATTGGTGCGACCCTTAGCTACTTTGGGGATATGGCCATAAGAAATGCTGTTATAGCTGGACTTGCGGGTGGATCCTGTGGCGCGGTTGTGAATGAATTAATGCCCGTATTAATTCCTGAAGGTTATAAGGGGTCATCAACTATTGTAGCGAACATGGCCTTTGGCGCCATATTGTCTATGCTCATAGTGGTAGTAGTAAAAAGATTGGAAGATTGCTGGCTTAAAGTCACAAGTTCGAACTACAATAGTGATAAGCCTCTTTATATAGGTAAATGGCTAAAGGATGGTTCGGTATTGGTCGGTGCTACTGCAAAAGAATCGCAGGTTGGTCTATATTTTGACAATTCTGGAAAAATTGCGGACAGGCATTTTAAAATCACAGACACTCGGAAAGGTTACACCATTGAAAATATATCAAATGGCTTCGAGCTTCTTGTTTCCGGTAGGTCAGTTCAACAGGGAATATCATATCCACTCAGAAACAATGAGAGCATACAAGTCGGAAATACACAAATGTTATTTATAGTTAAAG
>JAIYCK010000295.1 GCA_027488055.1 Flavobacteriales bacterium
TGCTACCAATGAAACAGGTTGTTTGACCTTCACTTTTGAATCCGATTTTACTGTCTCTGCAGCTGATGGCGGATTTGACCCATGGACTTACACTGTCTCAGGCGTCGGTGATGAGCCCGATTTCATTTGGGAATGGACTCCAGCAGGCGGCCTGAGCGATGCCAACATTCGCAATCCGCTTGTAACTGGATTGAATGCAACGACTACATTTACACTGACCGGTTATCCAGTTGGTCAGCCCGGTTGTGCGAGCACTGATGACGTAACGGTTTCAGTGACCTCCACCTTTTCAATGGAAGTAGAGCCTTTTTACAATGCATGTGTTGGAGATACCGTTGGAATTGCTGCACCACAAATTACAGGAGGCAATGCCCCATTCACCATCGAATGGCATGCCGACAACGGCACTGTGCTCGCCGAAGATGCTCCACTTGTAGAGGTGATTGGAATTCAAAATTATTGTGCCATAGTAGAAGACAACTGTGCCGCCCGCGACACGGCATGTACCTTGGTCTATCCCTATCCCACCATACCCGCGGCCTTCGTTGCGGACAGCATCTTCGGTTGTGAACCACATTCCTCCGTGATGACATCAACTACATTGGATTTTCAAGACATCAGTCAAATGCGCTGGCACTTTGACGATGGTACATCTAGTCTTTCTTTGGGCAGTGTTTCGCACGCATACGAAGACGATGGATTATATTACCCATGGCTTGAGATTACGGACATGAACGGATGTGTAACCCGCGACACTTTGGCCAATCCAATCATTGTTTGGCCCACTCCACTTGCGATTTTTGAGCCTCATCCAGATGTGGCTGTTTTGCCCAACACGGTAATTTCCTTCGACAACTATTCTGTCGACGCAGATCAGTATTTGTGGGAGTTTGATAGCTTTGGACAAGCCACAGCAGAGGACACTGCATTTCGTTTTCCGCTGGAACGCGCAAGCACTTACTACGTGCAATTATTTGCCATCAATCAATACGGTTGCAGCGACTCCACGACCCGTCAGGTCATCGTGCAAGAAGACATTGATATCTACATTCCCAATTCGTTCACCCCCGATTATGATGGAATTAATGATGTATGGCAAATCGAAGGACGTGGCTATCAAGGGTTGGGATTTGAATTGCTTATCTTCAATCGCTGGGGCGACGTCGTCTTTGAATCCGCCGATCCATTTACGGCATGGACAGGAAGTGTGCACAATGGCGAAATGTTTGCGCCGGACGGAGTGTATTTCTATCGCATACGTATCCGCGATGTGCAATACGACATCAACCATTTGTACGAAGGACACATTGTGTTAGTGAGATAAGTCTTACTTTCGTTGCGCTGCCATTTCTCATATTACGGCTCGATTTTTAATGCATGGTGCGAATGCGAAAGGTTATTCTTCTTGTAAATTGTTGCCTATTGGCTTTGTATTCTTGGTGTCAAGAGATGCCCGTGCCTACAAACTACAATGCCCTCATACAAAGTGCACAGGTGTATCCTCAAGGCAACCCATTGGGATATCCGTTTTTTGAATTGGGAACAACGAACGGATTGATTTTCGAATTCGATGAACTTAGCACCGAACGCAGAGATCTCAGATTTGCAGCGCTGCTATGCACCTACGATTGGCAATTGGCCGATCTCACTACGTCCGACTATATTCAAGGTTTTGATGCGTTGGACATCACTGATATTCAGCCCTCTTTCAATACCCTTATCGAATACACGCATTACCGATTCTCATTTCCCAATGACATGATGAAGTTGCGGTTATCTGGCAATTATTTGGTGGTGGTTTTTGATGGCGATGACGCATTGGACGCCTCCAAATGGCAATTGGCCTACCGCATGGTTGCATACGAATCACTTGTGCACGTTTCGAGTCAGGTGCGCAGCAGCAGTGTTATTGCAGATCGATTCAAAAATCAAGAAGTCGACTTTGTGGTTCAACATGCGGATTATTCCATTTATGATTACCGCAATGATCTCCATGTGGCGCTGCTTCAAAACATGAATTGGAAGGAATCTATTTTGAGTTTGCATCCTGTTTTCATCAAGGGAAGTGAGCTCATTTATGATTTCAATTTGGGGGAAAATGATTTTCAAGGTGGTGCAGAATTCCGCAATTTTGAGTTCAAAAGCATGCAATACCAGAGCAATGCCGTGGATCATTTGGAACGAAGAGAAGATGGCTACCATCTTATACTGCGCAAAGACATTGCCACGGGTCAACGCGCCCAAAGTTCAGGAACCGATCTCAACGGGAATTATTACATCATGAATGACGATGGAGAAGATCGTCAAATTGAATCCGAATATGTAAACGTTCACTTTGCACTTTCGATGCCAGAGCAGGCTGACGCTTCCGTTTCCTTGGATGGACAGTACTTTCGTATGCTCCATTCACCCGTGACCTTGCAGTACAATGAACAAACTCACATGTATGAAGGCCAGGCACTCATAAAGCAGGGGTTGATTGATTATCGTTATGTGATAGAAGACACGTATACCGCGCTACCAAAAATTGACTTGACCGAAGGATGCAGTGCCAATGCAGAGAACGATTACCACCTCATTGTCTACAATCATGACCGCAGCACTGGACACGATCGGGTGATCGCAGTGCATGGTGATAACAGCGTTCGTTGAAAAGAATTAATTCGGAATATCGATTTCCAGCCCTTCGTTGGCCAATGATACCTTTTCGAAAATCGGAGAAGCTTCCTCCAAAAAAAGTTGATCATCTCGGTATCGTGAACTGAAATGCCCAAGTAGAAGATGTTTGACTTTGGCCATCACAGCGATGGTGGCGGCTTGTTTGGCTGTGCTGTGAAAGGTTTGAGTAGCTCTCAGTGCCTCCGACTCTAAAAAGGTAGACTCATGATATAAAAGATCAACACCTTCAATCATTTGGGCCAATTCGGGCAGATAGGTTGTATCGCTGCAATACGCATACTTCCGTGGAGGCGGAGGTGTCACACAAACTTCATCGCATGTAACAATACGTCCATCCTCTAGGACAACGTCCTCTCCCTTCTTGAGCAATAAGATTTGCGAAGGCATCAATTGATACTCTTCAATGAAATCTCTTTTGACTTTAAGCGGACGTTGTTTTTCCTCAAACAAAAAGCCCGTACAAAAAACACGATGTTTTAGCGGGACGGAGAAAACCCGTAATGTTTGATCTTCATGCACGAGTATTTTTTCGGTATCCGATGTGGGTGTAAATTCCACTTCATAGTCCAAATAAGTGGATGAAAGTTCCAAATTGATGCGAATAAGTTGCTCCAAAGCCGGTGGTCCAAAAATCTTCAGCTTCTGTTTGCGTCCCAACAAATGCATACTGCTCATGAGACCCACGAGCCCTAGATAGTGATCACCATGAAGGTGCGAGATAAATATGGCAGAGATCTTTTGAAATCCAAATCCATATTTCCGAAACTGCAATTGTGTGCCCTCACCGCAATCTACAAGAAAGAGTTTATCATGGAGATTTACCACCTGAGCAGAAGGATGATGCTGCAATGTGGGGGTGGCGGCACCGCAGCCGAAGATGATTACTTTAAATGTCATTTTGATGAGACAAATTCGAATTCATAAGTGGACAAAACTTAAAAAAAAACCGCCGAATGCATTTTACACCGGCGGTTTGGTCCATTAGAGTCAAATGCGGTTCAATGTTGAATGAGCATTCGCTTTGTCATTTTTTTATCCCCTGAGGTGATGCTGTAGAGGTAAATACCTGAAGCAAATTCTTCTGTATTAACCACAGTTGTGTTTTCACCTTTGCGTGCGATGATGTTCCTGTCCAATACTTTTTTTCCCATCAAGTTTGTGATGGAGAGTGTGACTTGATCTGCTTTGGCCAATTCAAATTTGATATTGGTCGCATTGTTAGCTGGGTTTGGGAAATTCTGAACAGATGCGATGCTCTGTGTGCGAGTAGATTCAAACACAGCAATATCTTCCAACACATCCAAGGTATAGCCTTCGAATGTATAAGCGATGGCTTGATTTGAGAAGAAATAGAAGTACACTGTCACGTGGATTTTCACGGGGAAAGATCCGACTGCGTTTGGAATACCCGCAATGTCTCCGCAATATGCATTGCCCGGCATAAACATGCATGGGTTGGGAGAATCGCCCGCATTGTTGCAAGTGACACTGAGACCAAGAAGCGAAACGCTTTGTTCAGTAAGACCATTGAAAAAAGTGATACTATCGAGACTAATCGAATCGATCGCCAATTGTATCCCTTTGAATGTAGAGTCCACATCAGCTACAGAAGACGGCGCCTTCACATAGACCTGATCGCTGTATGGCATATTGAGATATCCAGTTACGAAATTCTCGCCAATGGTTGGATCTGGACTCACTCCAAATAGCTCGTTTCCCCAATCATGATCACTAGGGTTGCACACCTGAGCAGCTGCAGCAGTGCTCGTTAAACAGACGATGAGAAAGTAGAAAAATTTCATATATTATTGAATATCACGTTCGACCTCTTCCATGTAAACCAAATCAATGGCTTCGTTTTGCGTAGGAGTTATTTTGAAAACCGTTTCCAATTGTGAAATGTGGATGATGTTGAGTACTCCAGCTTGTAACCCGCACAGAACAAAAGATCCATTGCTATCTCTGCATAGTCGATTGGCAACCAATACGGCACTCAAGCCCGAAGAATCGATGTAGCGCGTCTCTGACATATCGAGTACGATGTTCTTGTGACCTGTTTTATTCAACATCACGATTTCGCTTTTCAATTCAGGTGCATGCAGTGCATCGAGTTTTTCGATTTTGGTCGCTACTACTACCACTTTATCTTTTTGTTCTACCGTATACTTCATATTTGCGGGTTTGCGCCAAAGATAGTCATTTTCCGTTAAATTGAATCGACTCGTGCAGAATAATTTGGCTCAATCTGCGAGATAAAAAGCACATCGTCGGCTGGTCCTCAAGAACCTCCATGCTAAGATCGAGGTCCAATTAAATCCATGTATTCCGCCTCGGAAATCACAGCGACGCCTAATTCTTCGGCCTTTTTTTTCTTTTCCGGTCCCATTTTGTCGCCCGCAATCACGAGGCCAGTTTTCTTAGAAATACTCCCTACGATTTGTCCACCATTCGCTTCAACACTTTCCTTGATTCCATCTCTGGAAAAATGCGCAAACACACCGCTCACAACCACCGTTTTTCCTGCCAGAATGGTGGATTGTTGCTCCCGTTGTAACGATTCATCGATGCTCATTTGAAGACCCGCAGTGCGCAGTTTTTCAATGCGCTCTTGGTGCTCGGGTTTTTGAAACCACGATCTCACTGAGGCTGCGATTTTATCCCCTACTTCATCCACCTTGAGCAATGCCTCTTCATCAGCAGCCATCAGTGCATCTATATTTTGGAATGACTTCGCCAGTTTTTTAGCCACCGTTTCGCCCACAAAACGAATACCCAAAGCGAACAATACACGCTCAAACGGGACAACCTTACTCTGCGCTATTCCCGCCATCAAATTATCCACAGACTTCGATTGCAGGGATCGTTTTTTCACCTCATCATCTTCACCCACGGAAAATTCCAATCCCAATAATTGTTCAGGTTCAAGAACGTAAATATCCGCATAAGAAGCAATCAGCCCAGCGTGGTATAATCCCGCTACCGTTTCGGAGCCAAAGCCTTCTACATTCATGGCTTTACGCCCCACGAAATGCTCGATTTTGCCGATACGCTGCGGATCACAGCCATCCTCATTGGGGCAATAATGTTGTGCTTCCCCTTCATGTCTGATGAGCGCCGTATGACAAA
>JAIYCK010000005.1 GCA_027488055.1 Flavobacteriales bacterium
GAGGGAGTCAAAGGAGTAAATGCATCCACCAAGCGTCCAATGCCATCTCTCACCTCCACACGACGCAAAGGCTCGTCCGTCAAATTGCGCAGATAAACCCAACCTTTAGCAGGATTAGGGAATACTTCAAATGGCTTGCCTTCCACCTCTGAGGGATTGGCAGATAAAATCGGGAAGACACCATCAAATTTACTTTGACCCGTAACAAAAGGATCCAAATACTCTTTGAGCGATTCCCAACTATTTGATAGCATCGCAAAATAATCCTTGCCATTGCCCTCGCAATCCAGATCGCCGCCAATTTGTATACCTACTAGATTGAGTTCTTCATCAAAAAGTGGACTTCCCATGCTTCCGCGAAAGGTTCCGCCATCGTTCCAATGATCGACGGCTGCGACGGTGATTCCTTGCCATTCGGTAATTTCCATTTGACCATTGAACTCAGACAAGGATTGAGGCATTCCAAACGCGTGTTGGATCAAGAAAAGGCGTCGCTCCTCTGCCACCCACTCCGTTTGCCATCCGCTATAAAACGCGGACCAATTCTGTCTCGGCATATCCCTCAGTCGCACCAATGCCACCCCTGTCTCGGGATTGGTATCCTTTATCAAACCACCGCAGACCGCTTTGTTCCAGCAATGCACCGTCGGATTTGTACAAGCGCTGCCTGCAATATCAAAGAGAAACAACCATCGGGATGGCAGACCAAGAAGCATGGATTGTGCAGTCATGATATAGGGAATCCCATTGCTTGCGGTATTATTCAAGAGCACCGAAGTACCCAAGCGCTGACCATCATCCACAATGGACATCAGAACAGCCGAAGAAGCATTAACCTGCGCCGTATTGTTGACAGAATAACTGAGCAATTCGAAGCATTCGTTCCCAGTAATTGGGGCATGCTTCACATCTATATAAGCAGCTGCAACCGCTTCGATTTGAAGCGAGCCTGTGCCGCGAAAGGCGTGAGGTTCATAATACTCAATGACAATTCTTTTGCCCGCCACTGGAGGGGTAATGAAAGGCTGGTCTTCGGTATTGTGTCGGCGGTTGAGCGGACCGATGAAGTCAGATTTATCGGACGTATAAAAATACACGGATCCACCTTCGGGGACGCGCAACGACTGGATTGAAAAACCCAACGAATATGCTTCTTCAATTTCGACACCACACATCCAAATGCGATCTCCATTGTTCAGATTCGTCCAGCGGCCACTATTCTCTAAATTGATATCACAAAGCACTCTTTTGGCGAAGCGCATGGGCACGGATTTGTTGCCATCCTGAAGCGCATCCTCTGCCAATAATGCCGGAATATCGAGCGCTGGAATGGTTTTCCAAATACTGCCATTGGTATGATCAAAACCGATTTGCCAAGACAACGGCTCACCTTCACGATCGATTTGAGCGCACAATGGCACTGCAAGCAGATACAAGAAGAGGAGCAGCATGCGTTTCATTTGCAATGCACGTGGTGTTAGTTAAAAGGTTGGTCTTACAGGATAGACGCTTTGAATGGATGAAAGTTGCTCCAGCGAAGCTAGCTCACACCTTAATTATAAGCAAGATACAAAAAAAGCATCAAATGGGGCAAAAAAAAGTGAAGCCCTAGGCATCCTTTTGTGCCTAAAAAGCATCCTAATAATAAGAAACACATAATCTTATATCCTATGAAAAACATTACCCTCATTGCTTGCATGCTTTTGCTTGGGTTGAGCGCCCGCATCACTGCCCAAAACTGCATCGACAGCACGTTGATAGATGTTTCAGTGCTTTGCCCGTTCATCTACGATCCTGTCTGCGGCTGCAACGGAATAACCTATGCAAACGCTTGCGAAGCCGTTAATTATGGCGGCGTGACGATGTATTCACCCGGAGAATGCTCCCAACTCGGATGTTTAAGTGTGGGAGGAATCGACTTCGGTATGTGCGATATGTTCTTGGGATACGCTTGGACAGGTCAAACCTGCGAAGGGATTTCGGGTTGCGGTTACATTGCAGAAGAAGTTGACTACAGTCCATCCTTTTATACAACCATTGAAGATTGCACAGCACAATGTGGAGGCGGGGCATGCATTAGCCAGCAACAACTCGAAGCAGGGGCATTAGTGGATTGCTCAAATGAATATCTCCCTGTGTGCGGTTGCAATGGTATCACCTACAACAATGAGTGCATGGCCTATTATTACGGGGGTACTACAACCATGTCAATTGGCGCATGCGACGGAGCCTTCGAGTATTGTCCGCGCATCCCAGCGGAAGTGGATTTTGGCGACTGTGCAATGCCTCTCGGCTGGGCGCTTACCACCCAAGGCTGTGTAGAGTTATCTGGCTGCGGTTACATTGGCACCAATGGATATGACTACAGCTCCTTCTTTTTTACATCGAGCTACGCTTGTGGCAATAATTGTATCAACGAGGTGGTAATCGAATGCATCGATAGCACCCAAATCGACCTACAAGTGATGTGTCCTGCTATTTGGGAGCCGGTTTGTGGCTGCGACTCGGTGACCTACAGCAACAGTTGTGAGGCTATGTATCATAATGGAGTGATGATATTCAATCCAGGTGAATGCACAACAGACATTGGTAAATTGTCCATTGATTCCGATCAGATGACCATTTTCCCCAACCCTGCCCGAGCTCAAATACAAGTAAGACTCGCTCATTTCGACTCAGGCACATTGGAAATATACAATTTAAATGGCCAATTGGCCATGCCTTCTACTCCAGTCAAAATAAATAATCAAGTGGTGCAACTAAATGGTCTCGCAAATGGACTATATATCGTGGAATGGGTCGGAAACGACCAAAAAAGACTTCGAACGCATATGATCAAATCAGACCTTTGATCTATTTTGTTTGGTTTTGGTGATTAAAAAAGTGAGTTAGTGAAATGCCTTATCCAATCCATTGGTCAAACTGGCGAGGATGAGTGTGTAGCGTTGAAAAGGTTGTGATTCCTAAATACACAACAATTGTTTTTTCGTTTTTACCATGAAGATACATCCGTATTTTCAAAGCAATGGAAAGAGGCAGCATCACGTCTGCCTCTTTTCATTTGATTCCACCCCATGCATAACTAGCTGCCTGTACAGTCAAATTTTCATTGGAGCATCATTCTTATTTCTTTTCTTGTAGAAGAACATAACCACAATCGGAGTGACCACCAACTCCGCAATCAGCGCAATGAAAAGGGTCATACTGATCAGCAGGCCGATGTAAAAAGTGCCGAGAAAATCGGAGAAAATCAGCATCAGAAATCCGCCAGACAAGATCAATGAGGTCACGATCATGGCCTTACCAGTGGTTAGAAAAGTTCTTTTCACCGCATAATTCACACTGAGTCCTTCGTACAACAAGGTGCGGACGCGGGCAAGAAAATGAATCGTATCGTCCACTGCAATACCAAAAGCAATGTTGAAGATGATACTGGTTGAAACCTTGAGCGGGATGCCCGCAAAACCCATGATACCCCCAACAATGAACAAAGGAATCAGATTGGGAACAATCGTTAGAATGATCATTCGCCAAGACCTGTATACCAAACCCATGACCAACCCAATGGCTAGCACCGATAACAATAGATCGAGTACCATGTTGTCTACAAGATATTTGTTGTTGAGGTCGATCAAATGAGCCGTACCCGTGACTTCGGCCTTCATGCCGGATTGAAAACGAGTTGTTACAAATTGTTGGAGTTTTGCATTTTGCTCTTCATAATGCTTGCGTCCTACATCGGCCAGTTTGCCGCTCACACGCAAGGTATTGGAGTCTCGGTGGTATAGCAGATTCAAAATGGGTTCAAAGTCCTTTCTGTTGAGGAATTTTTTGATTTTAGCCAAACTTGCAGGGTCATCTGGTACTGTATTGTAGGCAGGGTCACCTGCATTCAGTGCCTTATTGGCTCCACCTATGACAACGGGCAATGACAATACACTCCCTACTTGATATTGATCGCGCAAATACGTATCTAGGGCCGCCAACTCATTCAATACAATCGGATCAAATACATCTTTTCCCGCTGGAACATCGATTTTCAATTCAAACGGTCGACAACCACTGAAGTGCGTTTCCATGTAATTGAATTCGCGTTTGAGCAAATGGGTGTCACGCAAATCTTCGAGCATGAGATTATCCACCTTGATGGTCGAAATGCCCCATGCACTGAGCAGCAACAAAGCTAAACTGCAAGGTAATACCCACTTGCGATGGCGTAGCAGAGCGATGTATGCACGTCGCAATTTGGCCGTCCAAAAATCCTCCGATACAGCAAACGTATACAACCGTTGTGGCCGCGCTAACAGCAAAATAGCCGGTAGAATCGTAAAGGTGAGGCCATATGCAAGCAGCACACCCACAGAGGTGTAAAGACCAAAATTAGAGATGGGCTCGATATTGGAAAAAACCAAGGATAAAAATCCAATGCTCGTGGTCAATGCTGTCAGGAAGGTGGCCAATCGGATGCTCTTAAATGCGTACTTAATAGCATCTCTTTTGTCCCGACCATTGCGCAATTCTTGCATGTATTTGGTAAGTACGTGCACGGAATCGCTCATTCCGACTACGAATAGAATCGTGGGCAAAACGGTCATCATGAGATCCAACTCGTTGCCGATGAGTCGCACAAATGCCAAGGTCCATAGGATACTCATCAGGACGATAAGGGTGGGAATAAAAATGCCCCAGCCGCTTCGAAAAGCGATGAACAAGAAGATGATGGTCAAGACCAAACTCATGGATATAAAGAGGAACAATTCCTGCATCATGAGCTCTACATACATGCGTTGGCCAAAGGCCCTGCCAATCAAATGTGTCCGATCGAATTTGAATTTGGCCACCATTGCTTCCAATGATTGACTCAAGGCATCGCATTTCTCCTTGGAGAGCTTTTGAGTGTGTTTGAGGTTGATCGCAATTGACTTACCATCCTCTGAAAAAAACAAGCCTACCCACTGTCCTTCTTGATAAATACGGCTGCTGTCTGCATCGAACTGCTCGAGCATAGCCTGATCAATCACTGGAATTTCGAAAAAAAAAAAAAAAAATGGATCTTGATAATATTCC
>JAIYCK010000292.1 GCA_027488055.1 Flavobacteriales bacterium
CATTTATGAGAATCATCGACACATTCAAAAATGCCAATATCCCGTATATTCTAGTTGAGACACCAAAATTGGGATACATCAATGGATTTGTTGATCATACAGAAATAACCACAAATTGGTTTAGCTTGTATGGAGAAATTATAAATGGAAATAAGATCTATCCTTATAAGGATTCCATTGATTTTTATGACTGCAACCATATGACGCATGAGGGGGTCCTAAAATTCAACAGCGCAATTTTGCCTCATATTCAAGATAAATTGAGATTATCGAATCCAACGAACTAGTCTGATCGCTTGTCATAGGCCGGAAATGCCCTTTATAGTGGGAATTACTCATGATCACCTTTCACGCTTAGATGGCAACCATTGCCTCCTCTCGCCCCTGTCTTCCGTTTTATCAGGGGAACCACAATTCATCAAAGATGCAGTCTCAGACACAAGAATATATCACTTTTATGTGATTCCAACATCTCCTAATCCAAGTTAATATTCCAAGCAAATCAATTGTCTGGCCAAACAAAGGATGACAAAATAACATTTATGGGCCTGTAATGATGATCCTTCAGATTCACCATTAAAATTGATGAACATCAAACAATGCATAACAATGCACCAAGTCGCACTCCGGCGCGGACTATAAAAGGAAGTCCAGAAAAACCAGTTTAGACTAAAAAAACGTTGAAAAGTACATTTTATAACTTAATATTGAGCAAAAAATGTTCCTGGTGAGGCCATTCATCGTTTTATTGAATTTATTTCAGAAAGCATCACATTAATTTCATAAAAAGTTCTCAACGGCTTCTTACATTCGCTGCCATTAGCAATTACTACAAAAATAAATGAAAAAAACTTTACTTGCTTGCGCTTTCATTACGACCAGCGCTTTGGGCTTTGCACAATCATGCGCAGACATCTTTATTTCTGAGTATGTCGAGGGCACAAACAATAACAAAGCCATCGAATTGTACAACCCCACCAACCAAACCATCGATCTTGGTGCAGGCAACTACAAAATGGGCCGCGACCGCGATGGAGCTGGAAACCCCATGCTACTTGCCATCACAGGCGTAATGCCTCCACACAGCGTGCGTGTATTTGCTCTTGACAAACGCGATCCGAACGGAACGGGCAACGAAATCCCATTGGACAGCGCATTGATCAACCTCGCGGATACATTTTTGAACCCGGTATATGTGCAAAGCAACTCTCCCATGTATTTTAATGGAGACGATGCTTTTGTATTGATCAAAGGAACTGCCACTATTTTGGACATTGTGGGTAAAATCGGTGAAGATCCAGGCGAAGCATGGTATGTACCAAGCGATCCTACTACTCGCTACTGGACCAAAGATCAAACTTTGATTCGCAAAAGCTCCATCCAACAAGGGGTGTCGACCAATCCAAGTGTATTTGATCCATCACTCGAATGGGACAGCCTTGCGGTGAATACTTTCACCGAATTGGGTCAACACATCTGCTTGTGCGGTGACGCGAGTGTGTATTCTCCGAAGAGTGCCAACGAATTCAGCTATTTTCCAAACCCAATCGACAATGGCTTATTGGTCATCAAATCGAGCGCTGAAATGGCGAGCTTTAACCTCCTTTCAAGCACTGGGCAAGTAGTGGCTAGCGAAAAATTCAACAACCGCAGCTTCAACGTCAACATCCAATTGCCTGAAGCGGCTGCTGGAATGTACTACATCGAAGTGGTCTTCCAAGATGGAACCCGCTCGGTTAAAAAACTCTTGGCCAAATAATCATTATCGGTAATAAAATCTAAAAGAGGGGTTTCAAAACCCCTTTTTTATGAACGCTTAACGCCATGAAAAAGATTCTCGCTCTGTGTGTTGCATTGGCTGCAATATCCTTGAATTTAAGCGCACAATTCGTTGTGTCTGGAGTTGTCAAAGATGCTTTGACCAACGAAACTCTTCCCAGTGTCAATGTGCTGTATGGCAAGGGTCAAGGGGTAGTGACTGATCTAGACGGAAAATTCGAAGTAAGCCTGCCCAAAGGTGAATACGAATTTCAATTCATGTTTGTTGGCTATACAACTCAAAATATGCGCGTCTCGATTTTTGATACCAACCTCAGCTTGGTCATCCAACTCGAGTCAGAAGTGCTCAATGAGGTCAACGTGACGGCCGACATCGCCGTAGGTAGAAGAACCCCAGTGGCTTTCTCCAACATTGATCCCCGCAAAATCAGAGAAGAACTCGGAACGCAGGATCTGCCGCTTTTGCTGAATAGCACTCCCGGCGTGTACGCTACCTCCAGTGGTGGTGGAGATGGAGATGCACGTATCAATATCCGTGGATTCAATCAACGCTACGTGGCTGTCATGATTGATGGTGTACCCATGAATGATATGGAAAACGGATGGGTTTATTGGAGCAATTGGTTTGGCTTGGATGGGGTTACCAATCGCGTGCAAGTCCAACGCGGTTTGGGCGCCAGCAAATTGGCAGTGCCTTCGATTGGTGGTACCATCAATATCTCTACAGCCGGTATCGAGGAAAAGAAAAAGATAACCATCAGCTCAGAGTATGGCAACAACTTCAATGCGCGTTTGATGGTCGGGCTCAACTCAGGCCGCCTCAAAAATGGTTGGGGAATCACCTCCGCTTTCAGCATCAAGCGCAACGATGGATGGGTGGACCACCTTGGCTCACGTCAATTGTTCTATTATTTTAAGGTCACGAAGGAATTCACCGAAACACAAAACCTGACCTTCAGTATCATGGGCAGTCCACAGATGCACGAACAACGCATTGGCCGCCAACCGCTCTACATCTACAGCCGCTCCATGGCCGAAGACTTGGGCCAAGATGTGCCCAATGCGGACGCTGCTCCCGGCACCTTGCTATATGGGGACTTCGGTGCCCGCTACAATCCCTATTGGGGAACTCTTGCTCGCACGCGCAACAATCCAAATGCAGAGAGCGAGGAAATGGCCGATCGCGTCAACTACTACCACAAGCCAATCATCAATATCAAGCATTTTTGGACTCCCGACCCTAAACTAGCGATTTCCAATGTGGTCTACGCATCTTTCGGAAACGGCGGAGGCACCGCTCTGAAATCAGGCGCTTACAACCAATATGGTCAAACCGATTTCCAAACCATTTACAACATTAACTCCTATGGAAGCATTTTTGACCATCCGGGAGATCCTCAATTCGTAAGCGATACATCACAATACAAATCTACCAATTACCTCACATCTCGGATCAACAATCACGTCTGGGTGGGCTTGCTCTCAACCTTCAAATACAAATGGACCAAAACATTTGAATTGAGTGGTGGTATTGATGCGCGCTATTATCACACCGATCGCTATGCCATCGTGTACGACCTACTCGGAGGCGATTATGCTGTGCCCAATGCATCTGGATTCGATCAAAACAACCCCGACAAACTCGTGGTAAGAGAAAACGAAAAATTCGACTATCACATCCGCAGCTATGTGCGTCAACAAGGTGCTTTCTTCCTTGGAGAATATAAGAAAAACAATTGGTCTGCCTTTGTGAATGCCACGGCCTCCCTCATGACGTACAATCGGATCAATTACTTCGGAAAAAAACTTGACGATGGTACGTATCCTACCAGCGGCACGAAGGCTTTTCCTGGTGCCACCATCAAAGGTGGTTTCAATGTAAATTTAAGTAAGCAGCAAAGCATTTTTGTGAACACCGGTTACATCAGCCGTGCCCCAATGCTCAACAATATTTATAACTCCACATCGCTGGATACTTATGCCAATTTGAACAACGAAAAGTTGTCTGCCATCGAAGGTGGGTACATGTTCAATTCCAAAGAATGGTCGCTTACTGCCAATGCCTATTATACCATTTGGAACAACAAACCAGTGATTCAAACCGTGAGCATCGGCACGGAATCATACAGGGTGAGCGTGCCAGGAATGAACGCCTTGCACAAAGGGGTGGAACTTGATGGCGAATACAAAATCGACAACAAACTCAATATTGAAGGAGCCATCAGTTTCGGAAACTGGGAGTGGACATCCAACCGCGAAGCCATTGTAACTTCGGAGGATGGAACCACCGTGCTTGATACTGTGGTCTTCTCGGCAAAAGGTGTGCGCGTAGGCGATGCCGCTCAAACACAAGCATCCTTTGGCGTGCGTTGGGCGCCATTCAAAGGCTTTTATATCAAGCCGCGATTCACATTCTTTACCAACAATTTCGCAGACTTTTCGCCAGAATCACTGGCGGGCACCAATGCCAATCGCCAATCGTGGGAAATGCCAAGTTACTACCTCATTGATATCAACTTCGGATACAATTACAAACTCAACAAGAGTGGTGATCAACTTGGCCTGAAAGTCAACTTAATGAATGTAACCGACAACCTATACATTTCCGATGCCCGCAACAACGAATATGGTTCCAACTTCGACGCCGCAAGCGCCGGGGTATACGTGGGCATGGGCTTCCGCTGGAACATCGGTCTTCAATACACTTTTTAATTCGCTTTTAAATTTTTCAAATTCAATAATCAAATGAAAAAAATTCTTCTCTCTCTGTTCATGACGATGGCGACCATGCTTATTGGTCTTGCGCAAGCCGTGCTGCCCACTGCATGGAATTTCGATGACGCTACTCCCACTGGTTGGAGCGAGTCATTGGGTGGTAGCAATACGCGCTATACCCTTGGACTGGTCGGTCAAGCCTGTCGCTTGGATCAAACCAATGATTTCGTTTTGGTGACTTTCGCTGAGGAGCCAGGTGCCCTTAACTACAGCATCAAAGGCCAAAATCAAGGTGGCGCTTGGATCGGTGATTTCACCATTGAAGAATCAGTGGATGGAACTACCTATACTCCTCTCTTTGCCTTTAGCGGCGCAGAGTTGCCAACGGCAGCATTCACCGCATACAGCCATACTCCCAATGCAGCATCGCGCTATTTGCGTTTTTATTTCACCAACAAAGTGAGTGGTCACAATGTGGCCATCGATGAGGTTACGCTGGGCACACCGACAGCCTCTTCTGCGCAAGAAATCAACATCACGGACGGTACCGAAAATATCCCTAGTGATTTCACTTTTGTGATGGGCAATAATGCGCAACAAATTTTCACTATTGAAAATTTAGGTCTCCAAAATGCACTTGACATTACATCAATCACCTTAGGCGGTGCCAATGCTGATCAATTCTCTTTGATCGCAGAGCCTTCGACTATTGCTGCTGGTGGTAATGCAACCTTTACCCTCGAATTCAACCCAACCGGATCTGGATCCATGTTCTGCACAATTACAGTAACAAGCAATGATAGCAGTGAAGGAACCTATGTGATCAACGTGTACGCCATTGCAGGCGATTATGCCACTGAACCAACAGCTGCTCCTCAGGCGATCGCATTCTCCAATGTGAGCTCTTGGGACTACAATGTCACTGTGAATGCTGCCAACAACACGGCCGAACATTTCATCGTTTTGCGCAAAATGGGAAGCGCCGTTACAGAAATGCCGATGGATGGCTCAACCTATGTCGTAGGAGATATGATTGGCGATGCACAAGTGGTCTATGTAGGAAATGCAGGTGTGGCTCACAATGCACGCTATATCAGTTCAAGCACTCAATACCACTATGCTGCTTTTGCTTTCAATGGCCCAACCGCTTTTGAAAACTACCTAACCTCCGCTGCAGCCAACAATGTGGTGACCACGAATGACCCTGATTTCGCAGGCTATTATGCTGGTGTGGATGTCAATTCTCCCGCCTTTGTTTCGCAATTGACAGCAGCCTTGAATCCTGCCAATTTCTTTCAAATATTCTATAGCAATTACACAAGCACATTGATCAATAATTTTTACGTGCAAGATGCCGCTATCGATGGCGTTCCTTTCAGCATGGTAGAATGCCAATATAGCCTTGATCCATATTATTTTCCAAGCGGTTTCCAGTGGTGGAATGGTCAAACAGATGCAGAGTTAAGTCGCGAGCATAGCTTCCCACAAAGCTGGATGCCTACTTATTTCGATGCAGGATTTGATGACTCCGATGAAGTGAGTGATTTGCACAATCTATTCCCTGTCAACCAAGAAGAATGCAATGCAGTGCGCAGCAATTATCCGTATGGTGAAGTAACCAATATCACTTCATCTCATTTCGATGCGCTTTATGGCACCAATAATCTCAATCAAACGGTATACGAGCCTCGCGACGCATTCAAAGGCAATGCAGCTCGTGGGATCATGTATCAAGCCACTAAACACTTTACAAGTTCTGAGGACTTCAGCTTACCTGAGCAAATCTCTATCATTGTTCCGTATGGTCAAAACGAATACTTGCTCAAGCAATGGCATTTCGGTGATGCTCCTGATAACTTGGAAATAGCACGCAACGAATACATCGAAACAGAGCAACACAATCGCAACCCATATATCGATGATCCAAGCTATGCTTGCCACGTGCGTTTTCAAAATATGACCAAATGGGCTCCACTTTGGTCGGTGAGTGGCAACACTTTGACTTGCACGGATCAAGCAATTTCTTACCAATGGTACATGAACGGAACGGCCATTGACGGTGCTACTGCTGCTTCCTATGAAATCACAGATACGGCTTCATATTCCGTTGCTGTTCAGCAATTCGCACAATGCCCTGTGATCAGCTCACCAGAGGTAGCTGTGAACTTCGTAGCCGTGCAAGAATTGCCCTATGCCGTAACAGGTATCAATGTATACCCGAATCCTTCTGAGGGTCAATTCACTTTGCAAGCAAACGCAATGAGCAGCCAGCAGGCTACTTTGCGCACAGTAGACTCAACTGGACGCACGGTGCAAGAACAAACCATCGTACTGAATCAAGGAAGCAACCAAATCACTGTGGACCAGCAGCTGACTTCTGGTTATTATCAGTTGCAATTGATCGCAGGCGCATCTATTTACCGCCAAGGCCTGATTATTAAATAGTTTGGTATTTCAATAAATAAGTTTATATTTGCATCGCTTTCGGTACGATGTAATGCAAGAAGAGGGGTCGCAAGCCCCTCTTTTTTATGTCCTCAAGCCAAGAGCCACAAATTATTCGTCAGGTGATTACAAAAGATATAGTGACCAATCATATTGAAGAAAGAATCGCAGAGAGCGACATCTTCATCGTGGACGTAACTGTGCGTCCAGGCAATGTGATCGAGGTGACCTTGGATGCTGATGGCGGCATTAGTATCGAATCATGCACCGAAGTGCACCGCCACCTTTTGAAACAAATGGACCGTGAGGTGGAAGATTATTCACTCGTTGTGGGTTCACCTGATTTGACAAAGCCGCTCTTGGTCAGACGCCAATATGTGAAAAACATTGGCCGCTCATTGGCTGTTAAAACACGCGAAGGCAATAAATTCGAAGGTGTGTTGACCCATGTGACGGATACTGACATCACCTTGCACACCCGAAACAAAGAAGATGTGCCGGGTAAAAAAAGCAAACAATGGGTAGAACGCGATAAACTAATCGCATTCGACCAAATCGACATAGCAAAAATTGTGATTCAATTTAAATAAATACAGATACACCTAAATTCAAGACAATGAAAGGTATCAATTTAATGGATGCGTTCTCCGATTTCAAGGAGTTGAAAAACATCGACAAAGAGACAATGGCAGGTATCCTCGACGATATCTTCCGTTCCATGATTATCAAAAGATGGGGAGCAGACGACGGCTTCGACATCGTAATCAACTCCGAAAGGGGTGACCTCGAGATCATCCGCACACGCAAAGTGGTGCCAGACGGTGAACTCGATGATGAAATCGCTGAGATCGAATTATCACAAGCTCGCAAAGTAGTAGATGACCTTGATCTGGACGAAGAATTGATCGAAGAAATCAAAATCGAAGACTTCGGTCGCCGTAATATCTTGGCGCTACGCCAAAATCTGCAATCGCGCATTACCGATCTCGAAAAAGATCACTTGTATAAAAAATACAGCGAGCGTGTGGGCGATATCCTCACAGGTGAAGTATATCAAGTATGGAAAAAAGAAATGCTTGTGCTCGACGATGAGGACAACGAATTGATCTTGCCAAAAGAACAGCAAATCCCATCTGATTTCTACAAAAAAGGCGATGCTATTCGCGCTGTGATCTACAAGGTAGACATGCGCAATAATTCACCTCAAATTATTTTGAGCAGAACAGCTCCAGAATTTTTGGAGAAACTCTTCGAACAAGAGGTTCCGGAGGTATTTGACGGCCTCATAACCATCAAAAAGATTGTACGTGAGCCAGGTGAAAGAGCAAAAGTTGCCGTAGAAAGCTACGACGATCGTATCGATCCTGTCGGCGCCTGCGTTGGTGTGAAAGGATCACGCATCCACGGTATCGTGCGTGAGTTGAGAAACGAAAACATCGACGTTATTCAATATACTGCCAATGAGCAGCTTTTGATCACGCGTGCATTGGCCCCTGCCAAAATCAGCAGCATCAATCTCGATAAAGACAACCGCAAAGCAGATGTGTACCTCAAACCTGATCAAGTGTCATTGGCAATTGGAAAGGGTGGAAACAACATCAAACTTGCCTGCAAATTGGTGGACTATGAAATCGATGTGTACCGTGAAAACGACGCGGACATCGACGACGTAGAATTGGAAGAATTCTCCGATGAAATCGATGAGTGGATCATCAAAGAATTGAAATCCATCGGTTGCGATACAGCTCGCTCTGTGCTTGCGATTACCAAAGAGGATTTGATCAAACGCACCGATCTAGAAGAAGAAACGGTAGACGAAGTACTCAACATCCTGCGCTCAGAATTCGAATAAAATTCTGATCAATAATAGAATACAAAAAGCCCCTGATAAACAGGGGCTTTTTACTTATTAAATTTGTGTTTCAATCGTGCGCTCAATCCATCAGCTTATGGCTTATGACTGACCGTGTTTAGAACCATTGGTGAAGAACCATCCAAAGCGGCGGTTAAACCAAGATTCAAAGGAGTTTATTACATTGTTTACCATGACAAAACGGGTTAGATTGAGGTATGTATCAATTTTTATGTCTATCAATGCGTCCAGGGCATTGTGTCGAGAAGTACAAATGCCCCGACACGAAACCCTAACGAAATCTAAACTATTTGTTAACGTGTTTTGTTGCGTTTAAACAAAAAAAATGCCAATCTTTTAACATTGTTTTACACGCATTCTAGAATTTCTTTTCGTTTATGGAGCCAATGCTGTCCCTCTTGTTATGGCATAGCTTGAAAACGCGATCGATGCAATAACTCGAATCGATTGCCCGGCTTCGAACGCACTAATCCGCTGAATTCCATGGCCAACAACTCAGAGGCAATCACCGATGGGTTAAATCCCGTGCGTACAATAAGTTGATCCACAGAAACCGCATCCTCTCCATTGAAAACACCCGTGATCTTTTGTTGTACATCTGAAAGCTGTTGAAAGAGTTGAAGCTGTGTGCCTTGATCATGTGAACTTTTGGACCAATTCATCGTGTCTATAATACTCCCTGGCTCGGTCACAATATGCGCAACCTGACGCTGTATCAGCGCATTGCAGCCCGCACTCGAACGCTCATTGATCCGACCCGGAAGCGCAAAAACTTCCCTATGATATGAATGGGCCAGATAAGCAGTGATCATACTGCCCCCTTTGAGGTCGCTTTCCACCACCACTGTGGCGTCAGACATGCCTGCGATGAGCCTATTGCGCATTGGAAACAACTCTGCACACATGCGTTGGGTAGTAGTAAATTCGGATACAAGGCCTCCATTGGTTTGCATGTCCTTGGCCAATCCAGCGTGTTCGGAAGGATACACGGTATGTAGGCCGTGAGCCACACATGCTTGGGTGGGCAACCCCTTTTCCAATGCTGCTCGGTGCGCATGCCCGTCGATGCCAAACGCCAATCCGCTGATAATGGTGACTCCCAGCGGAGCGAATGCCTCCATCAATTGCTCGCAAAAATAACGGCCATAAGAGGTGGCCCTTCGAGTGCCTACTACGGACACCACGCGCGCGGGATTGAAATCCACCTGCCCCTTGTAATAAAGCACAATGGGTGAATCATCGCATTCCTTCAGCCTTTGTGGATAATGTAAATCGTCGATCAGCACACATTGCGCATTCATTGCGTGCAGTCGATCCAACTCCCACCTCGCTTGTTCCAATACTCGCTTCCGTTGATTCAGTATCAATTCGATCAACGCGGGCCGCAACACAGGAATCTCTTCCAACGCGCTGCGTGGCAAGGTAAAGACGTGCTCCATACTGCCACAATGGGCAATCAATTGTTTGGCGCGCGCAGGCCCGATTTGTTCCAACATCGTGATCCCCAGTCCGTAGACCAATGACTCATGTATCTCCATGAAAAAATTAAAATAGATTGCGCTCTAGCGCTGTTTGTTTGGAAGGTAAACTGAGCGTGGGGGAAACGCGCTCGTAGGCCCAAAGATATAAAAAGTATCGTTCGCCGTATAGGTATACAAAAAAACCCCAGCTATGCTGGGGTTCTCAGAGGTCCCGTGCGGATTCGAACCGCAGTAGCAGCTTTTGCAGAGCTGAGCCTAGCCACTCGGCCACAGGACCATTATTTAAACCAACCTATTACAGTCGGCTACGTTTTAACGGGGGGCAAATATACAATTGTTTCAATATCCCGCACATATTACTGAAAAAAAACAAGCTAACCGCTTTCGAAGGCCGCTAATGACAATCCGTGTTTCATAAGTTGATGCTAATTCATTCAATTGCACACTACCTTGCCTATACTTTCGTTACAACTATTAAATCAAGCTAACATGAGCAACAAAGTATACATTGGTATTATCGCAGCCCTCCTCGCAGTAGTATGTTTCATGGCCTTTTCGCTTAACAAGAAGGACAAAGAAATGCACGAACGCATTATTTATATGAATGCCGAAAACGGTAAAATCATTGATGAACGCGAGGGTATTGAAATGGAGCTAGAAGCCATGAAAATGAGCTATGACACCATCAACGTGGAGAATAGCGACATGCGCGCCAAAATCGATGCACAAATCTCTGAAATCTCTTCGCTTCAGAAAAAAGTGAAGAACCGCGATTACGATATCACCAAACTGCGCTCAGAAGCGGAAACTTTGAGGTCGATTATGAAGAACTACATTCATCAAATCGACTCGCTCAATCAAGCCAATCAAAAACTTACCATCGAGCGTGACAATGAATCTTCTCGCGCCAATCAAGCAGAGAATGATCTGAAAAATACACAGGGCGAATTGAACACCACCAAAGAAATGGTGAAGCAAGGTTCTATTCTGGCCGCCGGTGAATTTTCGAACGTCGGAATCTTTGAGCGCAATACTGGTAAACAAGTGGAAACAGATCGCGCTTCAAAAGCGGAAATGATCAAATCATGCTTCAAAATTCGCAAGAACACCATTGCCAAACCGGGTAGCAAAACCCTCTTTGTAAGTGTTGTAGGTCCCGATGGCGCTCCGCTTTCTGGAAAAGGAAGTGGTAAAACAACGATCGCTGGAGCGGACGTTAACTATAGTGTTTCTCGTGAAGTGGACTATCAAGGCAACGATGTAGACGTTTGTGTCTACTATACGGCCAACGCTGGTTATGAATTCAAAAAAGGGAATTATAAAATCAATATCTACGAAGGTGGCGCCATGATCGGCAGCTCCACGGTGGCATTGAAGTAAGCAACTGCGTCATAGACATTCATAAGAAAGGTCGTTCCTGTAAATGGATCGACCTTTTTTATTCAACAACCACATCGTAAAGTCAAGGAATCCGAATCACACTACCAATGGATCAGAGGTTTACTTTTTCCTTGCTCCATAAATTTGAAGCCTTTCGTCTGGTCGCGAGCGAACCTCCATTCATGGAATCACTTGCGCTGATTGAAGACCACCGCATAGGAAACACCCACATTCCACCCTAACAAACCGCTTGTCCGATCATCGACAGCAATACTGCGATCATCGAGTCTAAAATCAGCCACTGTGACGAGCTCTCCCGATAAACTGAAAAAAGTTTGAAGCGAATGGAGCTCATTTTTTCCAAAATACAATCGTGCTAATACCTTCCATTCCAATCCATAAACATTCCAGGTTCCACTCCCTGCTGCATCATAATAACCATTGGGAGAATACTCTTCGAAAGTGCGCTCTATATTGATTTTGTATGTATATAGCTGCGAGCCCGTACCGAATACAATATGGTTCGATGAGTCATAATAACGTTCCATGTACATTCCTTTGCGAAAAATATTGGCCTCTACCTTTTGACCATCATCATAAGCGATGCCGGAACTAGTCCCAAAACTCAGGTTAATTCCACCTTCAAACAATTGATCTGCGCCAAACCTACCGCCAATTTGTAGACTGCGAAGTGGGGTAAATTCCATGCCTGCACCGCTGAAACTATAGTATCCTCTATTGCCATCGACATAATAGCCGTTATACTCTTTATAGCCCATCTCCAAACCTGCTTTGATGGTCAGGTTATTTTGCGCAAACAATGTAAGCTGCAACAAAACGGAGAGAACGGAGAGGATTCTTTTCATGCCTCAAAGATAATTACAAGTATCTAAATCGCTTGGCGCGCGCCAAAAAACGCTCTATTCAACAAAGACGCCTGCTATTGCATTGGATCGTTTGAGAATGGTGAAAACAGACCTCCTCCTCGTAGGATGAAAAGTGCTGATTGAATGAAGAAATCACCTGCGCTGATTGAATACGATCACATAAGAAATACCCAAACGGGCCGGCAGGTAAAAATTGGCGCCGCTGTTAAATGTTTGCGTTTTTTCATTATCCACTTCAAACTCACTCACCAGAATGCGCTCACCCGATAAACTGAAAAAACATTGAAGCGAATGACCCTCATTTTCGCCAAAATACAATCTCGCCATCAACTTACATTCGAATCCCATTGCTTTCCAGGTGCCGATCCCTTTTAACGCACTGTTGCTGAGGTAGTATTTTTCAAAATCGCGTTCCAACCTAATTTTATACGTATACAATTGTGAGCCGGTTCCAAATACAATACGACGCGATGCACCATAGTAACGTTCCACGTAAATGCCTTTGCGGAATATCTCGGAATCTAGTCTTTTCCCATCATATGAGCTAAATGACATAGAACCAAAACCCAAACCTATTCCTCCTTCAAACAACTGATCTGTGCCAAACTTGCCACCGATTTGAAGGCTGCGAATGGACGACGATGCCCCTGAAGCAACGAAATTAAAGGTTAAATTGTCTGTGTATATGTTGAGTTGTTGATACCCTCTGTAATCCCTCTCGATACCTGCTTTGATGGTCAGGTTATTTTGAGCGAGCAATGTAAGCTGCACGAATAAAGCGAGAATGGATAGGATTCTTTTCATGCCTCAAAGATAATTACAAGAATCTAAATCGCTTGGCGTGCGCCAAAAAACGCTCTATTCACCAAAGACGCCTGCTATTGCATTGGATCGTTTGAGGATGGTGGAAACAGACCTCCTGATCGTAAGATGAAAGGCGCTTTTTGAATGAAAAAATCACCTGCGCTGATTGAATACGATCGCATAAGAAATACCCACATGGGCCGCCAACACGCCGATCGTCTCATCAAGAACTTCAACTTTGCTGTTGTCCACTTTAAACTCACTTACCTTCACAAGCTCGCCCGCTAAGCTGAAAAATCCTTGAAGCGAATGATTCTCATTTTCTCCAAAGTACAACCGAGCTAGAAGCTTCCATTCCAATCCATTTGCTTTCCATGTGCAGCTCCCTGTCTCCTCACCAACAAGGTAATCCTCATCGAAAGTACGCTCCAAAGTCATTTTGTAGGTGTATAGCTGTGAGCCTGTTCCCAACACAAAACGACCCGATGTACTGTAATAACGTTCCATGTAAATTCCTTTACGGAATACCGATGACTCCAACGGCTCACCTTCATATGTGGAAAAACCAATGGACCCAAAACCCAATCCGATACCGCCTTCAAACAATTGATCTGTACCAAACCTGCCACCGATTTGAAGGCTGCGAATGGGCGAAAATGCCACGCCAGAGGTGAAATAATAGGATCCATCATTGGTGTATACAAACAGTCCGTCCAACTCTTTGTAATCCATTTCCAAACCTGCCTTGATGGTCAAGTTGTTCTGAGCAAGCAGTGCCATTTGCGCCAACAAGGCAAGAACGGTGATGATTCTTTTCATTGCCCAAAGATAATTATTCATTTGAAGAAACAAAGATGTGTTTCGATTTCACCTGTAAATCATTGATGGCTCCTTCATGGCAGGATAGGATCAATGGCTTAACGTATTACTCTCCCAAAACCTTGACGTAGGACAAACGCA
>JAIYCK010000130.1 GCA_027488055.1 Flavobacteriales bacterium
AAGGGCATATTGGGCTGGAATATTGTCATAAATGCATTTGAATGCCGTGAGGTCACACCAAGGCGCTTGGTCGATGAAGGCATTGGCCAATCGCTCTCTTTTTTCGGAGTGTCGCAATATCAACGTCGCATAATTTGAGTCGACGCATTGCCTTGGACTGACTGCCTTGAAAAAAGAACTGGGCTGCATCGGAATGATCATTTTCAATTGCTTGAGTGTATCCAATCCTTCGCCTGAAACATCCACATGCCAATGATTGGTGGTTCCCTTTCGCAACCAATCTTTGACTTTGCGACTGATGATATTATGTCCAAAGGTGATCAAGATATCCGGATACCATGCTTGAAGTGTCGCGCCATCCAATCCACTGATCGTTCGATCGATAGCGCTGCACCATGCCTCATCAGCCAAATTACTGTGGGCTTCTGTGAAAACTACCACATTCGAATGTGCTGTCCATGCGCGCAATGCCTCGTGGAGTTCGTGATGTGGAGCATGTTGGCCTGCCAAAATGAGCACTTTGGAGGATGATTCAATTTGCTCCGTGAGATCACAAATGGTATCGCTATTCAGTACCTCACTTGATTTGATGCGTTCCACTCGCTTCACTTTCTTCATCTCAAGTGGTACCGTCTTGTAAAGCGGCTCCCGCAATGGAAAATTGATATGGACTGGACCAGCTACCCCTTCAGAAGCCAGACGCATGGCCTCGTCCATGATACGGTTGTTATGCCATACAATGTCGGGATGAATGGCTTCCTCTTGTATTTCGAAAGAAGCCTTGATATAATTCACAAAAATATTCTTTTGTCGGATGCTCTGCCCCTCGCCTTGGTCGATCCACTCGATGGGCCGATCTGCCGTTACCACTAAAAGCGGTACACGCTGGTAGTAGGCCTCTGCAATAGCCGGGGCAAAGTTGAGTGAAGCCGTGCCGCTGGTGCAAATCAATACAGTGGCGATTTGTGTCTGCTGAGCCAAGCCCAATGCAACGAAAGCCGCGCTTCTTTCGTCAGGTATAGAAAAGGTATTGAAACGTGTATCGCCAAACAGGCTGATGGAAAAAGGAGCGTTTCTGGAACCCGGACAGAGTACTACATTGCGCATGCCGTGCAAAGCGCACAATGCCAAGAAATCCTGGACGGATGATTTATCAGAAACGACCGAATGCATCAAAAAGAATCACGTTAATTAGATGAATTAAAACGCAGTGCAAGCTACTAGAAACAACGTCCTAAAATATGTTCTTTCGTTTTCTTTTTTCGACAAGATTGACATGCATCAATTCACCAAAAAGCCTTGCATTGATATGTATAACTAACGTCTGCATGAAGAAGTTTACTTCATCGTTATATTGCAAATCGAACCTTAAATAATAATTGAAACACCTCGCAAACATGAGTCATTTTTCCCGCCATCTGTGCCTCTCATATCTTCTCATCATAAGCAGCACGGCCATTTGTCAGAGTCATTACAAGGCCTTGTTCATTGGCAATAGTTACACCTATGTGAATGACCTACCAGCCATGACGGCCGCATTGGCGTTGTCCGCGGGAGATACCTTGACATATGATGGCAATACTCCTGGAGGCTATACTTTGTCCAACCACACCACGAACGCTACCACACTTTCCAAGATCGAGGAAGGCATTTGGGATTTTGTAGTTTTACAGGAGCAAAGTCAAAAGCCAGCCTTTCCGCAAGCGCAGGTAGAAGAAGAAGTGTTTCCATATGCCGCATGGCTCGACAGTGCTGTTTTGGCCGCGAATCCATGCGCGGAAACAGTCTTTTACATGACGTGGGGACGCAAGAATGGAGACGCTGGAAATTGTCAGAATTGGCCGCCCGTGTGCACCTATGAGGGTATGGATGATTTGTTGCGCGAACGCTACATGCAAATGGCCTTGGACAATCAAGCAATGACTTCTCCCGTTGGAGCTGTCTGGCGCTACATACGCACAAACAATGAGTCCATCGAACTGTACCAAACAGATGAAAGTCATCCATCTGTGGCTGGAACGTATGCAGCGGCTTGTTGTTTTTATACCACCTTGTTTCGCAAATCGGCCAATGAAATCACTGACAATCAAGGTTTGGATCCCGATCAGGCTGCCTACATCCGAAATGCCGTCGATGCAGTTGTATATGCCAATTTACTTACCTGGCACATCGGCACCTACGATCCCAATGCCGAATTTGCAGCCACATGGTTATCCAGTAATACGATTCAATGTACACCTGCTTATATAGGAGGAGACTATATGTGGGATTTCGGCGACGGAACATACTCCTCTGAACCCGCTCCAACACATACCTATGCCAATTCAGGTGTTTATAATGTATCATTGACCGTTACCAATTGTGGGATTTCGGCGGCGCAAACCATGGAGGTTTCATCTGATACAAATCAAAACGAGGCTCAGAAAATGACAAACAGTTATTGGGTCTTTCCCAATCCATGTCACAATTACCTCAACCTACAAGGGCAAGGCCAAGTGACGGTGACTATTACAGATGTTTCAGGAAGACAAGTTGCAAAAGGATTGCAACTGCAGTTACCTCACCAGATCGACGTCTCCACTTGGGGTGAAGGATATTACTTCGTTCAGGATGTATTGCAACCAGCGGATGTAAAATCCTTTCAGATCGTGCGCTGAGAATGAAGATCCATTAAGACTCCACCACCACACCCATTGCACAGAATTTGTCTATGCGGGCATCGCAGCGTTGGATTGGATCCATTTTGTCCAAAACTTCCAAGTGACGGAGAATTTCTGCTTTCACCGTTTCAAACATTTCGGTTGGATTGGCATGGGCACCGCCGATGGGTTCTTTGATGATCCCATCGATCAATCCATTGCTACTCATGTCTTCGGCTGTCAATTTGAGTGCTTTTGAAGCCGTTATTTTCTGATCCCACGTTCTCCAAAGAATAGAGCTGCACGATTCTGGAGAAATGACACTGTACCATGTATTCTCCAGCATAAGCACGCGATCGCCGATGCCGATACCCAACGCACCTCCGCTAGCTCCTTCACCGATGATGATACAAATAACTGGCACCTTAAGACGCATCATTTCGAACAAATTGCGCGCGATGGCTTCCCCTTGCCCACGCTCTTCGGCTTCCAAGCCAGGAAAAGCTCCCGGAGTATCGATAAGGGTGACAATCGGTTTATTGAACTTTTCAGCGAGTTTCATCAAGCGCAAAGCCTTGCGGTATCCTTCTGGGTTGGCCATTCCAAAATTGCGCATCTGTCGCAATTTGGTAGTGTTTCCCTTTTGCTGACCAATGAACATCACGCTCCGACCCGCCAAATTACCAAAACCACCTATCATGGCCTTGTCGTCCTTTACCGTGCGATCACCATGCTGCTCGATCCACTGACCATTGGTCAAATGTTCGATGTATTGCATGGTGTAGGGGCGATCGGGATGACGGCTCACCTGCACTTTTTGCCAAGGATCCAATTGGCTATAAATTTCTTCTGTTTTCTTGACTAAAGTGCGTTGCAAGTCATTGATTGCGCCGCTGACATCAACCCCTGCTTTTTTTTCGCTTTCGCGTAATTTCTCTATCTGTTCGTTCAGCTCCTTGAGCGGTTCTTCAAATTCCAAATAATTCATAAGGCGAATGTAATAAAGGAAGTCCAAAACTGAACATGTGAGCAGTTAAACTTGCTCGCAGCGGTTTTCCTGTGGGCGATGTTGTCGTGTGTAGCGCCTGCTGCAATGCAAACTTGCTTACACGTTGTTATGGGATGTTTTTTCTATCAATGATTATTTCCTTAGTGTAATATATGCAGTCGGAATCCACCATATATTTAATCCAAAAGCTACTGACACAACTTCATAACCGTCTTGAGTTTTTTCATTAAGTATTTTTTCTACTTGTTGTTTCAATTTTGCGGTTGACCACATTGATGAATCTGAGATTACTGAATATGTTTTCATTTTATTATTGTTTTCTTCCCACTCGTTTGGCTTTTTGGTGTCGCCCCGTTTTTTGAGTGGTCTCTGGACTCCACTTTTTATTTTTTATTCTTGTCAATCGTGAGTGACTTTCAATAAGTGTCAACGTTGGTTTGTCTGTCCATCTGTTATTTCCGTTGTTGTTTAAACTTGGCCATAACATGACGGACTTTTCAATCTTAGGCTTTCGAAAGAAAGTCTTTCAAAAGCTCAATGGCTTTGGCTCGATGACTAAATGCGTTCTTTTCTTCCATGTTCATTTCTGCAAATGTACGTACCGAGCCTTCGGGTACAAAAATGGGATCGTACCCAAAACCAGCTTCACCGCGGGGTGCCTCGATGATCTTGCCCTCTGCTATGCCTTCAAAAATGTACTTTTGACCCTTGAAATACAAGCAAACTACCGTTCGAAAGCGGGCGTTGCGATGGTCATTTCCAGCCATCCGATCCAATACCAGTTGCATGTTCGCTTGAGCATTCCGGCCGGCCTGAGCGTAGTCGGCGCTATCGACCCCAGGTTCATTATTCAGTGCAGGAATCTCCAAACCTGTATCGTCCGCGAAGCAATCGACACCGTATTTCTCCCACACATAGGTGGCTTTTTGTGCGGCATTCCCATGAATAGTGCCCGTGGTTTCGGGCAACTCTTCCATGCAACCGATGTCTTTCAATCCTCTCAATTTCCAAGTGCCGCCCAGCTTGGCCTCAATTTCCAATACTTTATTGGCATTGGCACTCGCAAAAACAATTGTATT
>JAIYCK010000008.1 GCA_027488055.1 Flavobacteriales bacterium
CTTCATTGAGATTCATTGAGACCGCGTAATGCAGGACTCTAAAAGTATATCCATCAATTCCCAAGTCAAAGGCGTATTTGTCCTGATAAGTAAAATCATTACTATCAGTATTTCCAGCAATGAGCGCCCGACTGCCATAATCCAAGACTCTGAATTTTACACCTAGAAAATCACTTCTCACAGGATAATCTTTTCTGTATTTTTTTTCGAATTTGTATTTCCAGTATAACGCGAAAGAGTATGTGAACATATAATCGTTGGGTACAAATCGTTTGATTGAGTCTAACAGTACATCATTTGAAAACAAATCAGAGCCAATCCAAATGGACATCGTTTTGGCTCTTTTGCTTTTTTCCAATCGAACCTCTTCGCGTAAAATGCGGGTTTGAATTTGGCTTTTCAACTTCTTCAGTTCGCTGTCTCTTTTTCCATATCGATTTTCCAACTCGTTGATGACTCCATACGCTTTCCAGTATTCTCTTTTTGCTTTGTTGGCGAGCACCTGCTTCATGCCCATTTTTATATGGAAATCATTGTATTCTTCGCAAACCTCTTCATACAATTTCCTGTCAGCATCTTTGTACAAATCAATGGTGCTTTTGTGTTTTTCGACATTCAGAGGTTCGTCGAACTTGATTGCTTTTCTAAACTTTTCTGACTCATCCACCATATACCGCTTACTCAGGTCTTCGCGCAGTTGTATGACTTGTTCATCACAGGTAATCAAACCGCAATAGGTTGCAATGGTTGAGAGTGCTCCGTCAAAATCTCTCTGGTTCTTTTGTTCGCCAGCTCTTCGCAGCACGAACGCTTTATATTCAATGATGGCGTTGTCCAAGGTGCGGTTCAACTCTTCATTGTTGTAATGATCCAGCTTCAATCTTCTCAAGTTGCCTATTGCTTCCGAATAAGAACTTGATTTTAGTTTGTTTTTGGCTTTATCAAATTCGGTTTCAAATTCTACTTGATCTTGTGAATTCGCTAGGCGCCCCATTTCTTCATTGTAGATTTTAATCAGCGAATCCCATTTTTCGAGATTCAGATCAGAATTTAAATGGATGGCCGTTTGAAAGTCTTTGTAGATGTTCAGATATTTTTTCTTGACCGACTGCACATCTATTTTGCTTTCAGAATAGATGATTCCTTTGATTTCGGCATTCAAGGCTGTCATATTGCTCATGCAGTTTTGCAAGGTCGCTGTCGCAAGGTCGCGTTTGTTGATTTGATATTTTCCATAGACGATGCGTGCCTTTTTGTCTTCACAAAAGTCCATGGTTGCGAAACTCAGATTTGCGGAGGTTTCGGTCTTCATCTGCGACTGGAAGAAGTCAGAGAATTGTCCATTGCCCTCTTGCACTGTGTAATTGGTTTCGCTCTTCACTTCCGTGAGTATGGCTTCGGCCATTTGAAGTTGCAGGTCTTTCTTCAGAAGTTCTCTTGCATTCTCGATACTTTCTTCTCCCTTTTTTTCGAAGGCCTTGGAAGATACGATCTCGATAAACTCTGTTGTAGTGGCATTGGTTTTATTGAATTCCGCGCACTCTTGGCCGTAGGTTAAACGAAGGCCGAGAATCATGAAAATAAAAATGGAACAAATCCGTCTCATGTTTTTTACTTTAACATCCATGTCGTGTTATCTCACGATGGTTACAATTCCCATCGTTTTGTATTCTTCAAAGCCACATTTGAGTTGGGCTGAATAGTGCCAAAGATACGAGTCAATAGGTGCGGGTGATCCATCAATTAGTCCATTCCAACTTGGATTCACGCCCTTGTCCTCGTAAATCATGAGGCCCCAGCGATCAAAAATTCGCAGTACAGACGTTGCTGGATCCACATCGATGGTGACCACTTGAAAGGCCGTTGAATAGATCTTGGCATTGACATGGATAAGCCAAGGACAATCAAGTCCTTTAACCAATCAAAGGCATTTAGTTGTTTCATGTTTGTTGAGGCACTGGTTTTAAAAAAGAGTTAACACCAAGATGTCCTATTTCCAATGGAAGACAGGTCATTCTTAGCCTCGCGTCTTAAGGGCGGCAAATTTACCCTTGAAATGATTAAAAAACACCATCATACGATTATTGTGTATTATTATTAGGTTAACCGGAGGCAGTTTCCAAGAAATGTGCATCAGAATGCACCGCTCTGGCTTGCAGAAGTGCGGCACCAAAAAAGCAAATGGACCGATAAGATTATCGGTCCTTTTTTTATTTAATGGTGATGGTGCGCTTTTGGCATCGTGTAAAACACCTTTTAATGAATTACTTCGATTTTTTTCACAATGCTTTGGTCGCCGCTGGTGCCGCGAGCGAAGTAAATCCCGCTAGGTAGACCAGTTACGTCGAACTCAGCGATCCATGTGCCGCTATAAATGGTGCGGCCCGTCATATCATAGATCTCAAACAATTCGGGCATTTGATCTTCATAAGCGAAGAACACGCGCTCGCTAGTTGAGTTGGGCCACAAGATGAGTGACATAAGTGTGCCTCCTGAACAAGTTTCAGGACGCACAGTTTGGCATGAACAATTTTAATGAGTTGGCTTTCAATTTATAACTTATAACAGATAGCTTACAACCAAAAGCCAATGGCCAACAGCTTATTCTTTTATAAAACTCAAACTCTCATTATTCACTTCTATTTGATAAACACCTCTCGAAAGGTTTGAGATATCAATCATCGTGTGCTGCGTTTGTAGTTTTCCTGATGCCACTTGCTTTCCTGCAGCATCAAATATTCTGTATTTCTTTCCA
>JAIYCK010000396.1 GCA_027488055.1 Flavobacteriales bacterium
AACTCAAGCAATACCAGCAAGAAACGATTGAATTTGCTCGCAAAAACGGGTTTGTCGAAACCGTTATGGGACGACGCAGATATTTGGCCGACATCAACTCTGCCAATGCTGTAGTTAGGGGATTTGCAGAACGCAATGCCATCAATGCACCGATCCAAGGCAGCGCTGCCGACATCATCAAGGTGGCTATGATTCAGATTCACAATGCTATTGCTGAGGCAGGATTGCAATCGAAGATGATCATGCAAGTGCACGATGAATTGGTGTTTGATGCCAAGATCAGCGAGATCAATGTTCTCAAACCCATTATCAAATCATGCATGGAAGGTGCTATCCAATTGCGCGTACCACTCGAAATTGAAATGAATGAAGGAGCAAATTGGCTTGTTGCTCACTAGCCGAATGTTCATTCGGTCTATAAGGTTAAAGGCCAGGCACAGCAGCTTTTGAGCTTTTTAATTCTTCTAGAGCCTTTAGACTCTCATTCACCTCGCGGCGTTCATCTTCTAACTCTACCTCTGATGCTTTCAAATCTGATCGCGCTTCCTCAAGGGCGTTTTCATGTTTTGATTTGCGAGCAGACCATTCATTGTAGGATGCATCCCATTTGAGGCGCGCTTCCTCCTTATCTAAAATTGCATTTTCACTTTTGGTTCGTTTCGCGTTGGTTTCCGTGAGTTTGTCTTGCAATCCTATTTGATTTTTGCGCAACTTCGTCAATTCCTTTGTCAACCGCTTGCCTTCCTTCGAAGTCAAGGTGCCTTCTCCGTTCATGACGTTGTATTGCGATTCACGATCGAGGATGATCGAATTCAAATCGTCAAATTCTTTCTTCGCTTGATCTTGTGCTCTCTTATCTTGAAACAAGGTCGCATTTAACACTTTGAGTTCCTGATCAATGGTGTTCTGCTCGATAAAAATCGATTGTAACTTGGTATCTGCCTCGGCACTGCGCTCTGTTTCTGTTTTGATTTTTTCGATCAATTTGCTCTTCTTTCCCTCCACCTTCTCTACATCTTTGGATTGACGCTCAAATTCGCGCTGTTGATCTGCAATCACCTCATCATACCGAAAAATATAGAATTCTTTGATCTGCCCGCGGAGGCTTTGTTGTACCTGATTGATTACCTCACGATGAGCGTCGATCGAAAGAAATTGACCTCCCTTCGACAACAGTAAAAGTAATTCACATTGGCTAGCGCTTTTCTCCACTCGGTAATGCAACTCCAATGAATCATTGGACCAACCTGTATACTGATGTGAGGGAACAGCGATAAAACCATTGGTCCGTTTGCCTTCTGCTCCAAATGACTTCATCAGCCAACTTTTAAAATGTTTGGAATAATCATCTTCGTTTCCAACGATGCTCACCTTGGTCGCCGGTTGCACTCCCGAGCCGAAGGACATCATTTCCTCTTGAAATTGAATCGAAAGAGGACTTGTATAGAGTCTCGCTTCTTTCGTTACCTGAGCATGCAATGCACTTCCGATAAAAATTGTGAAGCCTAACAAAACAATGATTCGTTTCATAGACGGTAGTTATTTGCTATAAAGATAGGCTTTCTTGCTGTGCAACAATTTATTCTTCCGCATCGATTTTAACCCACCTGCATGAAAAAAGGGCCAACCAATGGTTGACCCTTGTTCCTTTTGTGTGCGCCCACCTGGGCTCGAACCAGGGACCACCTGATTATGAGTCAGGTGCTCTAACCAGCTGAGCTATAGGCGCATGTGTCATTCGACGCTCGCTGAAAAATCGAATGGGGGCGCAAATGTAAGATCAAAATGCACATTTACAAAACCTCTATCCAATTTGCTCTTGGAATAAACAAGTTAATCGCCGGATCCGAAGGTATATACCTCATTTCCTACCGTGACGGTGAAACCATTGTTGCAGTCACCCGATCCAAAGTCTACAACACGTGCATCATTCTCCTCTGGAACGATATTCACCACACCGCTTACGAGCCAAGGACAGCCTATTTCAGCTCGCAAGGGGGATGTAATGGCCATCGTGTATGGATCACCATTGCGATTTATACCAGATGCACTGCCTGTAATCTCGTACGCGTCATCCCATGGTGTGAGGGTAGATGATCCCTCTACCCAAGTGCGCACCCGGGTGCTCTCCCAGCTGGATTGCCATGCATTGGCTGGCGCAGCAATTTGGCCATCTACCACAATGCTATAATGAAGGAATCCTTCGTCATTGGTCCCCAAATTGGTAATGATTTTGGTCCCCGATAATTCATACCCGTTTATAGTGTAATTATTCGGCGTCACTGTGATGATGGTACCCTCATCGCGGTAGCGACCTGTGTAGGTTACCATGATTTGACCATTTCGGATGCGTCCGTCTTCACCCAAGCAATTGTCCGATCCGAAATCTATCAATACCGTGCGAGGCCATGCGGTGGTATCCACAATGATGGTATCAATACATCCAATATTGTCTTCTCTTATTCCTTCTTGCTGAGAAGATACATCATCTACCACTTTGAACATGTCTGAGAACAAATTCTCCGCATTGGAGTTATCTACCGCGGAATTATCATTTGTATTGCGATCTCGACGACATGATGCACTAAATATGATAAAAACAATTGAGACTAAGCCTAACATAAGGCGCGTGGAATGCGTATTTTTCATGGGAATTAATTTATTGAATTAATCTTTAGAGCACAAACTCATTAAAAGGTTTAATTGTGCTTCCTTGTATAATGAAAAATCTCAAAATCAAATTCGTTTTGGATGTCCGCCTTTACGCTCTGCAAATGAATTTTTTCCCAATCACCTTCCGTAAAATCAGGATAAAACACTTCCGCTTGCGAAAATGAGCCATCCACATGGGTAATATACATTTCATCTACTAAGCCTGCGTCCATGGCAAGCTGATAGATTTGACCACCGCCTATCACAAAGACCTTTTCTTCCCCATTGCTTGCCGCTATTTCGATCGATTCTTCAATACTCGAGCATGTATAACATTCTTCGTATAAAAAGTCTGGGTTGCGAGTAATAATAACATTCACTCTTCCCTGCAGAGGTTTGTATTTTGGGGGAATACTATCGAAATTTTTGCGACCCATGATCACAAAATGCCCCATTGTAGTCTCTCTAAAAAACTGCATATCTGCGCGCAGATGCCACATCAGATCATTGTTACTTCCAATTTCTCTATTGCGACCCATCGCAGCAATTAAAATCACTTTGGGACGATTTAATTTCAAATCTTCTGACATTTTATAATTCCTTGTTTACCGCTGTAAGCGTTTTGAAAATTTCTTCGAGTTTCACCTCATGACGTGTCATGGTCATCACCACCAATCCCTTGCTCATCGCCTTTTCTGCAATCTCCTTGCGCACATCTTCGAGACCCGACACATGAATGGTCCATTGATTGTTGCCCGCGCTTGTTGCGTTCATTACTCCTCTTATACTGATGAAATCAGCCAAATCCATGTTTCCACTCAATTCGACTGTTAGCTCATAATTGTTCCCACCAGCCAAATTGCGCAGTTGCTCGGTTGGTTGGTCGGCCATTACTTGGCCTTTATTTATGATGATCGTACGACCACAAATGGCCTCTACTTCCTGCATGATATGTGTAGAAAGCATGACCGTTTTCTCTTTTCCTAATTGAATGATTAGATCGCGAATTTCGACCAATTGATTGGGGTCAAGTCCGCTGGTTGGTTCATCCAAGATCAGTACTTCTGGATCGTGAATAATCGCAGCCGCAAGACCTACACGTTGCCGATAACCCTTTGAAAGTGCTCCAATTTTTTTATGCATTTCGATTTCCAGACCTACCCTTTGGATAACCCCTTTGACACGATCCGACTTGCCTTTGAGCTGATAGATGTCGGCCATAAAAGTGAGATACTCTCGAACATACATATCGGTATACAACGGATTGTGCTCTGGCAAATAGCCAATTCGTTTGCGTGCCTCAATACTCTGCTGCATCACGTCATAGCCGCAAACTTTGACGGATCCCTGAGTTGGCGGAATAAAACAGGTAATGATTTTCATCATGGTACTCTTACCTGCACCGTTTGGGCCTAAAAAGCCCACCACTTCCCCTTTGCCTATGGCAAAAGACATCTCATTGACAGCTAACTGGCTGCCGTATTTTTTGGATACTTTGGTAACTTCAATGGACATGCTACTTATACGAGCTTATTTGAGCAATGGCCCAATGCCATAGCCATGCAAACATACAATAGCCTCTGTCTGAATTTGCATTGCAATATCCACAAATCAGTTGCAAAATATCCATCCTTGATGAGCTTTCAATGTGTGTATTAAAACACTGAATTTTAGCCCCTGATATTCCAATGAGTAGTATTGTGGGTTAATATTGCAGCACACTATGCACCTATACACCACACGTCTCGATCAATTTGGCAATGCCGATTATCACCCTGGTTCAGCCCTGAAACGTGGGGTGTGGTTTATAATAGAATGGATCTTTTTCAAATCCATTTTTCCTGTGTCCTCTATCAAATGTGCGTTGCTTCGTGCCTTTGGTGCGCGCGTAGGCAAAGGAGTTGTCATCAAGCCACACGTGCGTATCAAATATCCTTGGTTTTTGGAAGTGGGTGCGCATTCTTGGATAGGTGAAGGTGTTTGGATTGACAATTTGGGATTCGTTCGCATCGGAGCTCATTGTTGCTTGTCGCAGGGATCAATGCTGCTGTGTGGCAATCACAACTACAAGCTAAGTACCTTTGATCTCATTGTTGGGCCTATCACCCTAGAGGATGGGGTATGGATTGGTGCGAAAGCAATTGTTTGCCCAGGTGTACTTTGTGGTTCGCATGCTGTCTTAAGTGTCGGATCGGTCGCACAAAAAGATCTCCAACCCTATATTATATATAGCGGAATTCCCGCAACACCCATTCGCTCAAGAACAATCTCCTGAAATTAGCTGTATGCTTAAAATATCCATTATCACGATAGCGTACAACAGCGCCGAAACCATTGAGGACACCATTCTATCGGTCATCCAGCAAGACTATTCGAACATCGAATACATCATTATTGATGGTGGATCCAAGGATCAAACCATGGAGATCATTGAAAAATATCGCAATCGCATTGCCATAGTCGTTTCCGAAAAAGACAAAGGCATTTACGATGCCATGAACAAAGGAGTGATTGCAGCGACTGGAGACGTGATTGGCATTTTGAACAGCGATGATTTTTACGCCCACAACCAAGTCATCAGTCATGTGGCCGCTGAGTTTGTGAAAAACAATTGCGATGCTTTGTACGCCGACTTGGTGTATGTCAATCGCACAGATACCAATAAAATCATACGCACTTGGCAAGCTGGAGCATACGAACCCGGTAAATTCCTTCGCGGGTGGATGCCTCCCCATCCAACTTTTTTTCTATCGCGCGCCAAATACCACCAATTTGGTTTTTACAACACGTCACTGCGCTCCGCTGCAGATTATGAATTGATGCTGCGGTATATTCATAAGCACCGCGTTCACATATGTTACTTGCCTGAAACAATCACTAAGATGCGCACCGGGGGCCAAAGCAACGTGACCCTGCGCAACCGGCTCAAGGCTAATATGGAGGATCGCGCTGCGTGGCGCCTAAACGATCTAAAGCCGTCCTGGTACACCTTGACTTGGAAGCCACTCTCTAAGGTTTTCCAATATTTTAGACGTCACAAATAATCAGAGGATGATCAAAAAAATTCCCGATTCACTCGTCATTGTTTTCTTTATCATGGTGCTGATCACCGGGCTTTCCTGGGTCATACCAGCTGGCGCTTTTGACCGTACTACTTTGCATGAGCGCACAGTAGTGGTGGCAGGAAGCTACCACGCTGTGCCAGCCACTCCCTTGAATTTTTGGGATTTAATGCAAGCACCATTCAGCGGATTCACCGAAGCCGCGCGCATCATTGGATTTGTGCTTTTAGTTGGTGGAGCATTTGGATTAGTCATGGCTACTGGAGCCATTGATGCCGGGCTCATGCGGTTGCTTCAGTTAGCAGGCAAAAGACCAGGTGCTCGGTTGGGTATTTGTGCCTTGCTTATGGTGCTATTTGGACTTTGTGGCTTCACTTTCGGTATGAGCGAAGAATCACTCGTGTTTGTGCTTATCACGCTGCCCATGGCTCGAGCTATGGGCTTTGATCCCATTGTAGGCATTGCCATTCCTTTTGTAAGCAGCGGTATCGGCGGAGCAGCGGCGGCATACAACCCTTTTGGGGTAGGCGTTGCGTTGCAAATCGCCGAATTGAATTTCCCAAGTGAGGTGGGCATGCGATTGGGTGCATGTGCTTTATTGTTGGGTGTCTGCATATTCTACACTTTGCGTTACGCGAAGCGCCTTGCTGTTGGAACAGGTCAGTCTTGGGAGGTCTATGACGCCAAATCCTCTGCTGTTGTCGCCACGCATTCCTTTGATCGCACGAATCAATGGATCGTAGTCCTGTTTGTCGCAACCCTGGTTTTCATCCCCATTGGTGCTAAACAATGGGATTGGGACATTCCTCAAATCGGGGCTGTTTTCTTAATCATGGGGCTTTTGGCTTCCTTTCTAAAGCGTATGCGGACGCAAGCGATTGTAGATCATTTTACCATTGGAGCGAAAGGCATGATATCCGCGGCACTCATCATTTGCCTTTCTCGCGGTGTGCTCGTGTTGGCCAGAGATGGGCAAATCATCGACACAATTCTTTTCCACCTCAGTCAAAGTATTCAACATTTGCCAAGTTGGCTAAGCATTCAAATCATGTTCCTAGTTCAAGGGCTGATCAACTTTTTCATCCCTTCGGGATCAGGCCAAGCGGCTATCACCATGCCTGTGATGGTGCCCTTAGCTGACTTGATTGGAATATCGCGACAAGGTGCCGTAATGGCCTTTCAACTTGCCGCGGGGTTGTTTGACCTGATTATCCCCACAAGTGCTGTAACAATGGGGGTGCTCTCATTGGCTGGAATTCCTTTTGCCAACTGGTTCAAATGGATGGGCAAATTAACCCTTCTATTAATGCTGTGTTGCATGGTGATACTCGGATTGCTTACCTTCACATCCATCTAACCGAACGATTGCTCGGTATTATTCTTCACCCCCGAGCATCTGCTTCTTCCATTGCCATTCGCTTCGCTCATGGATATTCTGATAGGTCCATGCCAATATGCGTGAACGCTTATTGCCTTGATACATGTCGATTACTCTGTAGTCCGCTGGATTCATAGATTTCAGCTTAGCGGTTAAATACCGGAGATGATCTTCCTTCGATACCAACACAGTGAACCACAACACCTGTCTGAAGTAGCGGCGGCTCTCTTGCATAAACCGATGAATGAATTGTTTTTCCCCGCCCGGTGTAACAAGCTCATGCTCCATGCCTTCAAAGTTCTGTTTGAATTGACCACCACTTTGTAGATTATCAACTTTGCGTTTGGTGGCAGCAAGGGCTTCTTTCATAGAAGAATGAAATGGTGGATTGCACACAATGGCATCAAACAAATCATGCTTGCGAATGATGCCATAGAAAATGAGATCTTTTCGATCTTGCAAACGCAATCTCACTTGCTCAGACAATCCGTTGGCGACCAGAATATCAGAAGTAGAATTGAGTGCTTTCTGATCGATGTCAGAGCCTACCCAGCTCCATTGGTATTCTTTATGACCGATGATCGGATAAATTCCTGAGGCTCCAATTCCCACGTCCAAACATTTGATAGTTGGGCCATTCGGGGTTTGGCCACCTTCTGCCAATAAGTCGGCTACATGATGGATATAGTCGGCTCTGCCCGGAACTGGCGGACACAAATAACCTGGTGCAAAGTCCCAAGAACTCACACCGTAGTATTTCAACATAAGTGCTTTGTTCAAAGCTGTAACAGCCCCAGGTTCCGCAAATTGTAGCGTTTCTCCCGCTTTTTCATGCTGAATAATCCACTGCTCCAATTCGGGATAAATCACTCTTAATTCTTGTAGTTCATACCTTCCTTGGTATTTATTTCTAGGATGCATGCTACCTTCATTGACAGCCGATACGGGATTACTCATGATGCAAAGGTAACACCTTATGTGAATGTCAAAAAAAAACGGCGGAAAACCATGCTTTCCGCCGTTGGTATCTCTGAATTTTAATGAAATTATTTCATCATCACTACTTTTTGCATGACCTGTTCTTGACCATTCGACCAGCGCACTAGATACATGCTATCATTGAATCCTGCGCAGTTCAATTCAAAAGTGTGGCGTTGACCAGCAATCATTTCTTGGGTATACAAATTAGTGACCTTGCGACCTCCCATATCGAATACCTCCAAATTCCATCGGCCTTCCGCAGAAGCCAAAACACTTATGTTCAAATGATGACGATCACTATTCAACACCGTGATTTGCGGACCTGAAGCCAATCCTGGAGTTGTATTCCTGAAAATCGTTTGAACATGGCACGTTTGGTTTCCTGCACAATCAGTAGCACACCATTCACGCGTAACATTTACGCAAGTGCCTATGAAACTTGACTCTTCATACACCACCTCCACTTCGCCATCGCATAGATCCAGCGCGGTGATGACTGGTGCAGCAGGAAGTTCAGCCCCACAGGGCACGAATACATTTGAAGGACTGGCACTCAATACTGGACCTGTGGTATCTGTAATGTAGGTAGTATGTGAAACTGTCGTTTCGTTGTTGCAAGCGTCACTGGCTACCCACGTGCGCACAAACATGGATCCGCAGCCTGTTGCAGTTGGCACCGTCACAGCCGACATCGATAAGGTTGGCTCCGCATCACATATATCAAATGCCACAGCATTAATAGATGGTACTGCATCGCCACATTCGATATACGATTCACTTGGCACTCCTAAAATTTCTGGCGCTGTTAGATCTTGGACAGTGATGGTCCATGTTTGAACCGTCTCATTGCCGCATGCGTCGGTCAGTGTGTAATTGCGCAAAATCAAGTATTCATTGGCACAACTGCCCGGCTCTTGTGTTTGTGCCATTTCGATCGATGGATTGCTGCAGTTGTCGCCAAAGGTGATCAATGCTGTCTCAGGAGCAGGTATCGAGGCACAATCAGCACTCACATCGGACGGGAACGCATTGAAATATGGAGCCGTAGTGTCATTCAAGGTGATCAACTGCTCAGCTTCTTGCGCATTGCCGCACGCATCTGTAGCCAAATAAGTCCTTTGAATCTGACCTGAACATCCAGATCCAATGAGATCATCCGAATAAGTAACACCTATGCTACTGCATTCATCAAACGCTGTAGCGAACACACCATTGCTTTGCGTGCAAGACACTTCGATAAGTGGATTGAAATCAAAAAACACGGGAGCTTGCGTGTCCTGCACAGTGATCAATTGGATATGTTCCGAAGTATTGCCACATGCATCGGTCAACGTATACGTTCGCTCCAATTGGTAGTTGCTATTGCAGATACCTGGAATCACGGTTTCATTAGTCATATTGGCCACTAGTACACCTTGACAGTCATCCATACCAAGTACCAGGGAAGGTGTAGGTATAATTTCAGTACACTCCAGTACGAGATTTTGCGGAGGATCAACAAAGGCAGGGGCTGACTCATCCACGAAATTGACATACTGTATATGCGTAGCAAGGTTGCCACAGTCGTCAAAAGCATACCATGTGCGCTCAATTTGATAGCCACAACCCAAGTCATTGACTTGTTCACTAAATTCAAGATATGCACTTCCACAACCATCTCCTGCAGAAATCACAGGTTCTGGTTCGATTGCACCGCAGGCGAGGGTGACATCCGCGGGCACTTGATCAAAAGTGGGGCCGTCCAAATCTTGAACTTCCAAAATTACAAAAGCGCTCGACGTGTTGCCGCAACCATCCGTTGCAAGCCAACTGAAAAGCACATCGTAACTTCCACCACACAAGAAGGTGGTATCGGCGTCCCATGTAACATCTACTGCAGAGCAGTTATCCGAAAACGTTACATACGAAATATCGATGAATGGCGCCTCTTCACAAGTGCCACTTACCAAATCGATAAAATTATTCGCTGCAGGTGCTGTATTGTCTTGTATTGACACCACTTGCTCCGCTACGGCTGAATTTCCGCAACCATCGGTCGCAATAAAAGTCCGCACGTAACTTCCACTGCAGGTAGGTTCTCCCTGTATGATTTGTATGTTCACCAACGAACATTCGTCTTCTGCAATTGGATCTTCTAGGACAAATTCCTCACCGCAGGCGCCCACATAGTCCTCTGGCACATACGTAAAGACAGGTGCGTCCTCATCAGTATATGTGATTTCCTGCGTTGCTATGGAAGTATTTCCGCACTCATCTGTGGCAGTCCAAACGCGAACGAAAATGTTTCCACATTCAAGCTGCGTAGTTTTGGCGTGCAGACTGATATTGATATTCTCTGGGTCGCTGCAATTGTCGATCGCCGTGATCGATGCTTCGGCAGGAGTCTCTCCGCACGACAATACCTCATTGGCTGGAACTCCGAAGATTTCAGGACCTGTCTCGTCAATCACAAAAATTTGCTGTGTATAGCTTGACTGGTTGCCACAACCATCCGTCAGTCTCCACACACGATAGATTAATTGATTGCTAGGACAATCGAGTTCAAACGCTTCATCTGCCACCGTCAAAGTCACTGAAGAGCAATTCTCTGTGTATGTAATTTGATCAATCGTTGCTTCAGGTAATGCATTGCAGCCGTCCACAGTCAGGTCATTTGGCACCGATATAAATACGGGTGCGTCCAAGTCCAACACGGTATAGTTCGTCTGGGCGGTGGTCACATTTCCACACCCGTCTGTAGCTGTCCAATTCCTTACAAAGCTACCCGAACAATCTTCGAGGAAGTCATCTTCGAATGTGACTTCCACTACGGAACAATCATCTGCCGCAGTTGCAACTGGAAGATCGCCAAGATCTGCATCATAGGATTCGCACGAAATCACATCCGATTCAGGAACGAAAGTGAAGTATGGCGCCACAACATCCTCTATGGTGATATTCTGAACCGCTGTCACGGCATTGCCACAATCATCCGTGGCTGTCCACGTGCGTTGGAATATGTAACCACAGTCCAACTCTACAGTGGATGCCGAAATACTCACCTCCACGTTCGGATCGCACTCGTCCGTTGCGAACACTTGTGCATCGACAATTGGATCTCCGCATTGGATGGTCATGTCAGCAGGCACGCCCACTAAGACGGGAGCTGTAGTATCTACCACATCAATGATCCAATTTTGGGTTTGTGTATTGCCCGCTTCATCTGAAAGTATCCAAGTCCGCACGATTTGATAATTCGAACTACAATTGTCCGACGCATCGATTATTTGCTCCTCAAATTCCACTGTCACTGTGCCACAATTGTCCGCGTATTCCACGACAGCAGACTCTGCGCCTGGGACTTGATCACAATTGACTTGGACATTGTTAGGGAATGTCGTGAAATAAGGCGAAGTCGCATCAATAAGTTCTACATCGAATGAACATTCGGTTTGATTGCCTGCATCGTCAGTTGCCATCAACATGACTGTCACCATAGCCAATCCATTGATTGTGGTTCCGGGAGCAGGTATTTGGGTTACATTCACGTCTGAGGAACATCCATCCGTTGCGCTCGCTAAGCCCGTATAATTGGGGAGAATGACAGCGCACGTTTCATTTA
>JAIYCK010000277.1 GCA_027488055.1 Flavobacteriales bacterium
CCTTATTTGCCGCCTGTGCCTCACCGAGGTAAGCGCAATGAAAGTTCATATATAGATATTGTAGCGCAACATTTGGCCAAAGCAAAAAACCTTACCTTTGAGGAAGTCGTTGATCAGACTATGATCAATAGCTTTCACCTTTTTCCCGCGATCCGATGAAAAAACTGGCCGTCTTCGTCTTGTGTGCGTTGGTACGAATGAGCAGCGTGGCACAAGAAATCCATGAGATCATTTACCACCTTGACTGTCCTACCGATTGGCAAGATTCCATTATGGCCCTTGAGACTGAGCCAGCCATGATATTGTATTGCTCAGGATTGCACAGCGTGGTGGTGACCCATGCGCCGTTTGGACAATGCATCGATGCCCGTTTGATGGATGCGCCATCATGGTCGCAGAAATCAGCCAAAGGATATTGGGTCCAATATAAAGGTCCAGAAGCGGACAGTGCTTTGCTTGCTTTTTCGTTCAATGTCGAGGGCAAGTCCAAAAAAGCAGCGAGTATATTGGGTTACACGACCAAATCAGCCATCGCGCGGTCACCTGCATTCAGCAAAGAAAAAATAGGATTGACCTATACGGAGGATCTGCGTGGAGTGCATCCATGGTGTCCAGGTTTGCGTGGTATACCCTTGCGCATTGTGATCCCTGCAGATTTAGGAGATTATGTATTGGAGGCGAAGAGCATCAAACCGAGCATGACTGCAGACTTGCCCGAAAGTCCAAAAGCAAGTGTAAAAACAGAAAACGGCCAATCGGTGAAAGAACATTTTTTTTACGATGCAGACTCCACGAGTATGGTTGTATTTGGGATGGTGACGGATGAATTCAGCGATCATTCACTGGGTTTGGTGGATGTGAAAGTGTACGAAAAAGAAACTTTGATTACCAGTACACGCACCGATTTGCGCGGTGTATATGATTTACGCCTCAAAACCGGTGGAGTTTATATCCTCGAAATTGGAGCGGCCCCTTACGAGACCAAGCGCATTCAAGTCGATCTACTCACGATGCGTCCGCGCGGCGACAATCCAATGTTGCAATTGGATGGCAGCATCTTTCAAAATCCCAAAAATGTGGATTGCAGTCTGCTGAAGGCTCCTGTGCTCAAATTGTATTATGACATGAATACCAAAGACATTGCATTTGACCAGATGTACAACGATCCGCGCAAAGCGCAATTGGACTTACTTTTGGAGCAAATAAAATGACGATCCGATAGATGAGTTCATCCATCCTATTGATATATACAGGCGGCACCATTGGTATGATGGAAGATGCCAATAGCGGCAGTTTGGTACCTTTTGATTTCAGTGCCTTGTTGGATCAGGTGCCCGAGCTCAAGCGTTTCAACTTTAAGATTGATGTAGCTTCTTTCGACGAGCCCATTGACTCCTCTGATATCAACATTGCCTCCTGGCAACGCATGGTCGAGATGGTGCAAATCAACTATGATCTTTACGACGGTTTTGTGATATTGCATGGAACAGATACGATGGCCTACAGTGCCTCGGCCTTGAGTTTCATGCTTCAAAATCCCGGCAAGCCAGTGATATTCACGGGTTCCCAATTGCCCATTGGTAAGTTGCGCACCGATGGCAAGGAGAATCTGATCACTGCCATTGAGATCGCCGCGGCCAAGCGCAATGGTCAATCGATTGTGCAAGAGGTATGCGTGTATTTTGAATCCAAGTTGTTTCGAGGCAATCGCACCCACAAGTACAACACCGAAAACTTTGATGCTTTTCAGAGCGCCAATATGCAGCCCTTGGCAGAGATTGGTATCCATATTTTTTATCATCATGACGTGATGTTGCGGCCTACAGGGCCTTTTGCGATTGAAAGCGCCATGAGCAATGACATTGCTATACTCAAAATATTTCCGGGCATCACCCCTGTGCTGGTGGAACGCATTTTAAGCACGCCTGGTTTGCGTGGCGTGATATTGGAGACATATGGATCGGGCAATGCGCCGCGCGAGTCGTGGTTGATTGATTTGCTGGCAGAGGCTATTCAAAGCGGGATCGTGGTGCTCAATGTATCGGAATGCAACAAAGGATTTGTGGAGCAGGGGCGGTATGAGACCAGCACCTCGTTGCAGCGCATTGGCGTCATAGGCGGTGCAGACCTTACGATGGAAGCAGCGATTACCAAGCTGATGTACTTGCTTGGCAAGCATAGCGATGCAGCCCTGATTGCGCAGCAAATGCAACTCAATTTACGCGGTGAGCTCACCACCTTCAGTCATCTGCAATAGGAATATGGAATAAGTCAAGTGTTGGCTTATATTTGCGCCCCCATTCTGTTTTTTTGTGTTATACGGAGAGATGTCAGAGTGGTCGATCGAGCACGCTTGGAAAGCGTGTGTACTGAAAGGTACCGAGGGTTCGAATCCCTCTCTCTCCGCCAGATCAAAAGTCATGAACCAATCCCGCATAGCGGGATTTTTCATTTTTACAGACTCGCGAAACAAGACGCAGTCTTGAGTGAGCGAGCCTGTAAAAATGAAAACATCCGAAACGAAGTGGAGGATGGTTCATGACTTTTGATCTGAAGCCACC
>JAIYCK010000001.1 GCA_027488055.1 Flavobacteriales bacterium
CATGGACCGCATTGCTCAACACAGACAAATAAATAGATGGATCCGAGGTGAAAAGTTCCTTCTTATCATTGATGAGTTGCAGATTTTGCAGCAAAAACTTGTAACAGTTACGGTAATCTCCATTTGCAAAATAAAACGCGGAATGGATATGATTGCTTTGATATTGTATTTCGGTACTTTCAGGAGCCCATTGCTCGATTGCAGATACCTCATCCAATGCCTTTTGAAGTTGCTCCAATTGAGATGCATCGCGCACCTTTCCCTGGCGATAGATGTGGGTAAAAATGGTCGATTTCGCTTGCCACAACTGATTGTATGCATCTATTTGTTGCATCAATTTATGATCGCGTGCAGCGAGATCCTGTAATTCCTGTGCTGATGGATTGGATTCGTAATGATCCCTTTCCAAAATGCGTTTCTCCCAGCGCTGTATTTCCAACAAGACAAGAAAGCACTCATTGGATTCAGCCATTTTACGGGCGCTGTTGAGCAACTTTAAGCATTGATCGTGCAAAGATTTATGATACAAAATCTCAATGGCATGTAGTTGTTTATGCAGTTGCGCTTGCACACTACTTTCGCCATGGAAACTATCCAAACTCTTGAGAATGGCACTGTATAGCCGGTTTTTACTTATGCTAAATCGTTGGGTAAATGCCTTGTCCTTGAACTTCCGCAACAACTTGTCTTCATCGTATACATCTTGCCGATCAATCGCATCGAAGAGTATTTCATAGTTGTTATGATCACCAATGATGTGGCGAGAAGAGAACACCTTGAAATAGCGTTTCTCCGCTTTGGTCAAACTCTTGATGAGTTTGTGAAGGTTATCACTTACGACATTGCTCATGATAGTGTAGCGTTAAAGGTTTAGAATACCGCAATCTGTTTGCACAACTCTAAAATGTGCAAAAATTCGGCATGAGATCGGATGAATATAGGATCGGTCCATTTTTGAAGTTATTCGGCTTGATCTTGCTAAGCAAAGGCCGAAGCGACCCCATAGCGATGGCAGCTCCTTGAGTCTGCCCCTATCAATGCATTTGACAAAAAAAGGGACGTGTCAAAGGCAGTTCAGTTTATTTTTGGCCTTACATACCAAATCATCTTTTGATCCGTTGATGGACATCTGTCCTCGTGACCACAATGACCCCATGAAAAGCATATTCCCTTTGCATAAAATAGCACTTTCCATTTGTCTTCAAATCATGTTTGTTGGCTTCGTTTCGGCCCAATTCAGCATCGGCACTTGGCGTGACCATCTCCCTTACAACGAACTCATTGATGTATGCGTCATCGAGGAAGTGGTATATGCCGCTTCACCTTATAGTCTTTTCAAATATGACAACACCAATGCTGAAATAACTCGGTATTCCAAGACGAATTATTTGAGTGATGTTGGCATTACATGCATTGAGTATGATCCAACAAGTAAGTATGTTATTGTCGGCTATAACAATGGAAACATAGACCTGGTCAACGAAACAGGCGGCATCAACATTCCAGACATCCAATTGAGTAACATCGTAGGTGATAAAAAAATATATGACATTTATCCTTTCGGTGATCGCATCTATTTGTCTACAGGATTTGGAATTGTGGTGATCGACACTCCCCGCAAAGAAGTCAAAGAAACCTATTTTATTGGAGAGAATGGCGCACCCGTGACCGTTACAGATGTGGTGATCGCAGAAAATCTAATTTATGCCGCCACAGCAGATGGACTATTGTCCGCAGCGATCAACAATCCTTTTCTACCCAATTATACCAATTGGACACCCATTACGAGCTTGCCCAATGACACCACTGTGAAGCATTTGGAGTATTTCAATGGTTACTTGCTCATGGCGCAAGGCCAAATTGATCGCGATGTTTTGTATCGAAGTGCGGTTGGCAGCGGCATTTGGGAAACCTTCATCGATTTTGAAAATATACGATTCAACGAAGTTTGGTCCGACGAAGAGTGGTTCACTGTTTCCTGCAATCTCACCTATTTCGTGTATCACTTTGATTTCTTGCAGAACTACAATGTGCCCGTGCACAATGGATATGATGTACATGCCAACAATTCGGTGGTTGGAACCTATGGAATCGTTTGGACAGCAGATAGGCAGAATGGACTGCTCTATAAATCAGGCAACACAGAAAAAAACATACGTCCACAAGGTCCTGTCTCTGGCAATGTAAGGAGGATCGAAGCTTTTGATAACAACATATGGATTGCACACGGCGGTACGACACCAGACTGGACCAATCAATGGCGCTTGACGGGGCTTTCAGGATTTGTGGATGAAACCTGGCGTCACATCGACTCAGGGCCAATGACGATCACGGGACAAAATGAAAGCACAACCCCGGCTGCTGTATTCGACATCATGGATTTGGCGGTGAACCCATTGAATCAAAATCAACTCGCAGTGGCTTCCTGGGAAGAGGGGGTGATCATGGTGAATATTGCAGCAGGCACAGGCGTTGTCACCAATGGCGACCCCGAAGATGGCGGTATTATACCAGGCACAGCGCAGCAAAATTTTGCACCCGGTTGGAAGGGAGTGGCGGGAATTGCCTACGATGCGACCGGTGTACTTTGGTGCACCAACAGTTTCACAGACCAGGGATTGCATGCCATTGATTTGAACGGAACCTACCATAGCTATGAACTGTCACCCAGTGTCACTGCTTCAGACAAACTTGGAGACATTCTCATCGATTACAACGGCTTCGTTTATCTACCCGTTTACAATAAAGGATTGCTCGTGTTCAATAATAACGGCACCTTGGGATCCAACAGTGATGATAATTTCAAATTACTCACCGACGATGAAGGTAACGGTGGACTGCCCAGTTCGGACGTGCAATGCATGGAGGTAGATTTGGATGGTGAAGTGTGGGTCGGCACTGCCCAAGGACTCGGTATTTTTTATAACTCTGCAGGTATCTTTGGTGAAGAAGTTTTTGATGCAGAGCCTATATTGATCCAACAAGATGGCAATACACAAGAACTGCTTTCCACCGAAAGTATTACTTGCATCAAGATTGATGGGAGCAATAGAAAGTGGATCGGCACTCAAAATAGCGGTGTGTATTTATTTAGCGACGATGGTCTTCAACAGATTTATCACTTTACGGAAGACAACAGCCCGCTTTTCAGTAATACAATTTATGACATCGCGATCAACCATAGCAATGGCGAAGTATTGTTCGCTACCGAACAAGGCGTCATTGGGTTTTTCTCGACAGCCACCAAATTCTATGAAGATGTAGAAAACGCGCGTGTTTTTCCCAATCCCGTGCGACCAGAATATACAGGAAACATTACGATCGATGGACTCGCCTATAATACCAACGTAAAAATTACTGACATTCAAGGCAACATCGTTTATGAGACCATCAGCGAAGGCGGAAGAGCCGTTTGGGATGGCAAACGCATCGATGGAGCTCGTCCCGCCTCAGGGGTTTATCTCGTGTTTATCACCAACCCCGATGGTTCAACAGACACCACCCGTAAGATTACATTTATTCGATAGCTATAGGACTTCGGCAACGGTGAAAATAGATCCGCCGACGAAAACAATATCATCCGCGCTGGCGTCACGTTTGGCAGTATCGAAGGCTGCCATCACCGATGTATGGCAGGTGCCCCTGAGTTCAAATTCGGATGCCTTGGTCTTTAACTCCTCAGCCGGCATTCCGCGCGGTATGTCTGCTTTGCAGAAATAATACACTGCATCCTGAGGCAGTAACTTAAGCACCCGATTCACATCTTTGTCTGCCACCATACCTAACACCACACGCAGCGTGCGACAAGGCATTTGGCTCAACTGATCCATGACCTGTTGCAGCCCATCTTCGTTGTGCGCCACATCCGCAATGATGAGTGGCTGCTGACCCAATATCTGCCATCGACCTAGAAGCCCTGTTTGCTCAATGACCCGCTCGGCGCCCTGCGCTACATGAACGTCTGTGATGGCATAGCCCACACTTCTTAGTACTTGCACCGCCGTGCCTACTGTACAAAAATTCTGTTGCTGATAGGATCCTTTGAGTGGACATGCCATGAAGAGATGACTCAATTCGTTGTTAGCTTCAGTGACTGGAGCATTCAATTCTGCTGCGCGTGTTGTCATTGCTTTGCTGGCCACTGGGTGCATCGGTCCTATGACAACCGGTGTCGAGGCCTTTATGATGCCCGCCTTTTCAAGCGCAATTAACTCTATCGTATCGCCCAAAAGATTCATGTGATCCATGGACACATTGGTGACAATGGAAAGATCGGGAAGGATTACATTGGTGCTATCCAATCGCCCACCTAGACCTGTTTCAATCACGGCCACGTCGAGTTCTTGCTGACGAAAATATTCAAAGCACATGGCTACGGTGATTTCGAAAAAGGAAGGTTGCAATTCTTGCCATTGTGCATGGTAACGTTCTACAAAGTCCACCACAAAATCAGGCTCAATCATAGCGCCATTGACACGGATGCGCTCGCGGAAGTCTTTCAGGTGCGGAGAAGTGTACAGTCCCGTTTTGTAGCCTGCAGACTGCAAGATGGAAGCGAGCAAATGAGATGTGGAGCCCTTACCATTGGTGCCTGCGACGTGGATGCATTTTATTCCCTTGTGTGGATTACCCAATACTTCCAACAGCCGAATGGTGTTGTCCAATCCCGGTTTGTAGGCCGCCGGTCCCACCCGATGAAACATGGGGAGTTGGGCAAAAAGAAAGTCCAGTGTTTGCTGATACGTCACGATCCCAATTATTGACCAAGCACAAAATTGATAGTAATGGTCCCCTTCTGTTCAGGGAATGGGGAAGAATTAAATTTAGCCTCCTTGGCTGCTTTTTCGGCTAGCGTATAAAGTTGCGCGTCCGTTGCGCTTGATAGAGCAGGATTGGCCACGGCCTTCGTCACAGCGCC
>JAIYCK010000379.1 GCA_027488055.1 Flavobacteriales bacterium
ATCGGTAGCTGTATAAATACGCATAAAACTTCCACCGCATGCAGTCAAAAGCATATCTTCCGAGGTGATCACCACATCACTGCATTCATCTTCAGCGATGGCCGCTGGAATTTCAATCAAGTCACCACAATCTGCCTGAATGTCGTCAGACACAAAAACAAAAACAGGTGGGAAATTATCGTTGTACGAAATGATTTGTTCAGCGGTAGCCACATTGCCACAGCCATCGGTAGCGACAAATGTGCGAAGCACTCCATTGCCGCAATCACCTTCCACTACCGTATCAAATGAAGTCACCACCACATTGGAACAATCATCCGCCGCAGTCGCTAATTCATTGCTGACAACTTCCACATCGCTGCACGCCGCATTGATATCGGCCGGCACATATGTAAAGGATGGGATTGTATTGTCTTCGACTGTGATGGTCTGAGAGGCCACAGTTACGTTTCCGCAGCCATCTGTTGCAGTCCATGTGCGCACGAAATCGTACCCGCATGCATTTTGGATGGTTTCGGCGGTCAATGTAATTTGTGAATTTCCTTCGCAATCATCGATCGCCTGCACCACAGCTTCCATTATCTCTTCACCACATTGGATGGTCATATCAGCTGGAACACCTATTAATACCGGAGCCACGTCATCGCTGACGTGAATATTCCAAGTATGAACTGATGAATTACCGCAATCGTCAGTAAGTTCCCACGTGCGAGCGATGGTATATGCTCCTGGACATTCTCCTTCCAAGGTCACTTCGGTCACTTCAGCTGTTACGTTGCCACAATTGTCTTGCCAAGCCACATTGATATCTCCTTGAGATGGCAGCGTGCTGCATGTGACAAAAACATCCTGAGGGAACTCGACCATCGTTGGAGCTTCGTTGTCGGTAAACATCACAAATACTGTGGCCAATCGGGAGTTACCGCAGCCATCAAAAGCTCGGAAAATACGCGCGTAACTTCCAGCGCAATCCTCAAGATCCACATCTGTCCATTCCATTTCTACTGCAGAGCATTCGTCATTGGCCGTTGGGATGGCTAATTCGAAAGGAGTTCCGCAGTCCAACATCACGCTTGCAGGAACAAATGAAAAATTGGGTTTCTCGATATCATCCACGTGGATAGTCTGCGAAGCCGAAGAGGTGTTGCCACATGCATCGGTAGCGGTCCATGTGCGAATGAAATCATATCCGCACGTGCCCCAAATTGTTTCAGCTGATAAGCTCGTGATCACCTCTTGGTCACAATTGTCCAATGCAAACACATTGATATCTGGAATTTCTTCTCCACAGAATATTTCGATGTCTTCGGGCAGATTATACAATACAGGAGCTGTGGTATCCACTACTTCAATCACCCAGACTGCAGTATCGCTGCCGCCACAATTATCTGTCACTATATACGTGTTGTATGTAGTGTATGTATTTGGACACAAGCCTTGCTCCGTGGTGGTGGTAATGGTCAATTCCTCTCCGCCGCATCCCACTTGCCAAAGCACTTCGGGAGTGGGTATGGCATCCGCTTGATCGCATTCTACAATCAACGTGCTTGGAAATACGGTAAATACCGGTGGTTCACCTGCATTGAGCAAAATGGTCTGAACGGCCGAAGTTGTATTGCCGCATCCATCAGAGATTAGATAGGTGCGTGTAACCGCGGCGCATGGCCCCTCGGATTGATCAGTATATGTAATTGTGACTTCAGAACAATTGTCCGTGGCAGTGATAAATATGCCTTCATAATTTTCGCAGTCCATTGAAATAATGGGTTCAAATGGATCAACTACAGGAGCTGTTGCATCAACTATGGTAATGCTCTGAGACGAAAAAGCGACATTGCCGCATGCATCTTCTGCACGGGCAACCAACGTCTGTATAGTATTAGCACATCCCTCCCCATTCTCACAACTACTATCTACATTGATATCGCCATGTCCATTAGCAGATTGACCATTGACCACTCCATTGTAGTAAAACCACCCGCTCATTCCTTGGTTTCCGTTGCGATTGTTGGCGCCAACACCCGTTTGAAAACCATAATAATAATTGCTCGGTTGGTGTGTAAGCTCCAAATGGCTACCGCTCAATGCACCCAAACCTGTGAGAGTTGCAAAATCCGCAGCCATCTCATAGTAAAGCCAGTTAAGATGGCTTGTGCCACCCAATCCCAAATCATCTTTATAATGACGTCCCAGAGCGCTCCAATCGTTCCAATTTTTGCCATTGTTGAACCAAATATCCAAAGCAAATTGATTGCTGCTGTTTCCTTGCATGGATATGACACCTTGCAAATGCGCAGTGCCATCGTTGAAAGCCTGCCAAGAAGGGGTACCGGTGAAGTGCCAGTATTGAGTTAGTCCTCCTGGCAAGTTAGGCAACCACACTGCCCAATCTGGTCCTGGACCCATTGCAGTAGTTACCGCACAGTTCTCCACGAACGAGGTGCCTTGACTTTGGAAATAACTTAGATTGACGGGTCCCTCACAGCAGGTGCTTGAGGCTTCAAAAGGCGCAAAAGCAGGCACCGGAGCACTGCAATCAATGGTTGGATTATCGAATGTTGCATTGATTGTGACTTGGCAATCGCTTTGTGCAAAAAAGCGCACGGCCAGCGTCATGCCGATCAAAATGAGCAATACCCGAATGGCCCACGCCGCAGCGGAGGATAGGATGTTAGGATAAAATGTTTTCACTTGCAAAGAAGTTAAGATTACGAAATTGGTTAAACTGAATCGCATGATCGTCCACATCATGCCATTCATAACAAAGGAATTGCATAAGCAACCAAACGACCGATCCATCCTCAGTATGTTATCAACTAAGATTTGAACGAATTGACAGGCTCTTTGTGCATAACTCACATGTTTAACAAATTAATTTCCAGTGAATTATTCAAAACACAGTCACATGGCGCTTCTCAAAAAAAGCAAAATATCCTTTTTGTGCGCAACCCGGCTTGAACTATGTTCGCATTCTCATTTGCAGCCTTCAAACGGTTGATAAATTCATAACACATGCCAATCCATAAAGTAGTGGGCAATGCGACTGAAGCTTGCCACGACATCCCCTCCAATGCAACCCTACTAGTAGGCGGTTTTGGATTGTGTGGGATACCTGAAAATTGCATCAATGAACTTGTTCGCAAAAAAATCGATGGTCTGACCTGTATTTCCAACAACGCGGGTGTCGATGATTTTGGTTTGGGACTCTTGCTTCAAGGGCGCCAAGTAAAAAAAATGATATCATCTTATGTAGGTGAAAACGCTGAGTTTGAGCGTCAAATGCTGAGTGGCGAATTGGAGGTTGAGCTTGTCCCACAAGGTACATTGGCCACGCGTTGCATGGCTGCCGGCTATGGAATGCCAGCCATTTTTACCCCAGCAGGGGTAGGCACCGAAGTTGCCGAGGGCAAAGAAGTGCGCAACTTCAAAGGCAAAGATTATCTAATGGAATATGCTTTTGATGCTGATTTTGCCATTGTAAAAGCATGGAAAGGCGATCACAAAGGAAATTTGATTTTCAGAGCTACTTCACGCAATTTCAATCCCCTGATGGCTATGGCCGGTAAAATCACCATTGCTGAGGTTGAGGAATTGGTGGAGCCCGGCGAACTTGATCCCGATATGATTCATCTTCCGGGTATTTATGTGCATCGCATATTTCAAGGTGCGAATTATGAAAAACGCATTGAACAACGCACCGTTCGTGTGCGCTAAAAGACTCATCACACTTTATAAAATTCAACATCATGGCATTGGATAAAATAGGCATTGCAAAACGCATTGCGCGCGAAGTGAAAGACGGTATGTATGTCAATCTAGGAATAGGTATCCCTACGTTGGTAGCCAACTATCTTCCACACGGCATTGAGGTAGAATTGCAATCCGAAAATGGACTTCTCGGTATGGGACCTTTTCCTTTTGAGGGAGAAGAAGACGCTGACTTGATCAATGCAGGAAAACAAACGATTACGACCTTACCGGGGTCTGTATTTTTTGATAGCGCCATGAGTTTTGGGATGATCCGATCTCAGAAAGTAGATCTCACGATACTTGGAGCAATGGAAGTCAGCGAACATGGTGATATCGCCAACTGGAAGGTGCCAGGAAAAATGGTGAAAGGCATGGGTGGTGCGATGGACTTGGTGGCTTCTGCCAAAAACATCATAGTGGCCATGCAACATTGTGACAAAGCCGGAAACTCAAAATTACTGCCATCTTGCA
>JAIYCK010000313.1 GCA_027488055.1 Flavobacteriales bacterium
CCGTCTGTCATCAGGAGTCCATTGAGTTGAACTTCCACAGCATCGCCATGGACATACAATTCGCGGTTGGTCGCACAACTGCTCTTTCCACTTTGAGTCAATTCTGCAAGAGGCATATCCCTCAAAATAGCCGTTCTGTTGATTGAATTGTAATACATCCGATCCAATTCTCTGTCCTTGTATTCGCCCCAGATATACCAACCCGGTTGAAAATAAACCGGCAGTGGAAATTTAGACATCCCACCGTTTGGATTCAACTTCCAGTGTATTGGCCACACTTCTGTATCCAGATACATCGTGTCCTTACCAGCGACTATTCGCACGGCACGGGTGTTCTCCCAAGATCGTCCCTGCCAATATTGGCTATACAAGCTTTCGTCTATTTCACCTTGCACGTCCACACAACGCATGGTATCCGTGGGAATAAATACCTTTTTTCCATTGTGCTCTTGCACTTGACCAGCCATCACATCTCCAGATCGTGGATTGCAATGCATAAATCCTTGGCTGCTAAAAAACACCAGGTCAAACGAATGATCATTCGGTTGTGCCCATGCCATGTTCGTGCAAAAGGCATTGGACCAAATCAATATTCCGAAAAACCACAAGCGCATGATGTAGGTATTTGTTCAAAGATAAGGGAAGTGGGCCCTCGACTCCATTTCGACTCCGCTGCTCTCGGCTCCGCTCGAGCACAGGATTAATATACATAGCTAGGGTACCTGAGATGAACGCTCGGGTGATGGAAACTGCCTTCATATTTCAGTAGCAAGAAATAATCGGTAAAAATGCGCCAGTCTGGGACAAGAAATTCGGCTTTGGCCATGGCAGACGATTGGGAATGATTGTGATGCTGCATTGTAGCAAAATAGAATCACGAGGCCATTGAATTGGCCGTGAAATAAATTACTTTCGCTTCTATGAAATTTCAACTGAGCTCGCTCGAAGAATACCAAACGGCCTATGCCGAAAGCGTTTCGCATCCCGAAAATTTTTGGAACGCCATCGCCGAACACTTTCAATGGCGCACCAAATGGAATCGCACTTTGGAGTGGAATTTCAATGCGCCGGATGTCCAATGGTTTATCGGCGGCAAACTCAATATCACCGAGAATTGTTTGGACCGGCATCTGGCTGCCAAAGGCGATCAGACGGCATTGATTTGGGAGGCCAACGACCCGAACGAAATTTCGAAAACCTATACGTATTCGCAACTGCTGCGCGAAGTAAGCCGCATGGCCAATGTGCTCAAAAAGATGGGCGTGCAAAAGGGCGATCGCGTGTGCATCTATATGCCGATGATTCCCGAGCTGTCATTCGCCGTGCTGGCGTGTGCGCGCATTGGAGCCATTCACTCTGTGGTATTCGCTGGCTTCAGCGCTGCCAGTGTGGCCGACCGCATCAACGACAGCCAATGTGCATTTGTGCTCACCTCCGATGGCATGTACCGAGGTGCCAAACAAATACCCGTCAAAGCCGTTGTCGACGAAGCCTTGGCCACATGCCCGAGTGTGCAAAAGGCATTGGTGGTGAATCGCCTGAATTGGCCAGTGGTCATGGCCACCCCGCGCGATGTTTGGTACCACGAAGCATTGGATGGCGTCGACGACTTTTGCGAAGCAGAGGTGATGGACAGCGAAGATCCACTTTTCATTTTGTACACCAGCGGAAGCACGGGCAAACCCAAAGGTGTGGTGCATACCTGCGGCGGTTACATGGTGTATGCTGGCTATAGTTTTGCCAATGTGTTTCAATACCGCGCCAACGAAATATTTTGGTGCACCGCCGACATCGGTTGGGTCACTGGACATAGTTATATCCTTTATGGGCCATTGCTCAATGGGGCCACCACCATGATGTTTGAAGGCGTGCCCACGTGGCCCGATCCTGGACGTTTTTGGCAGGTGATCGACAAACACCACGTCAATTTATTTTACACAGCGCCCACAGCCATCCGTTCCCTCATGGCAGCAGGCATCGACCATGTGTTGCCCTACAATTTGCATAGTTTGCGCGTATTGGGTTCGGTAGGCGAACCCATCAACGAAGAAGCGTGGCACTGGTATCACACGCACATTGGCAAAGGCCGATGCGAGGTGGTAGATACCTGGTGGCAAACCGAAACGGGAGGCATCATGATCAGCGCACTGGCTGGAATTACACCGTCCAAACCAGCGCATGCGGGACTTCCATTGCCTGGCATTCAGCCCATCTTGGTAGATGCCGAAGGGCATGAAATTCTGGGCAATGAGGTAGAAGGTTATTTGTGTATGCGTTTTCCTTGGCCGTCCATATTGCGCACCACCTATGGCGATCACGAGCGTTGCCGCATCAATTATTTTTCGACCTATGCCAATCTTTATTTCACGGGTGACGGGGCGCGGCGCGACAGCGATGGCTTGTACCGCATCATTGGACGCGTCGATGATGTGATCAACGTCAGCGGCCATCGGTTTGGCACGGCTGAAATCGAAAACGCCATCAATCAAAACAAGAAGGTGATTGAAAGTGCGGTGGTCGGTTATCCCCACGACATCAAAGGACAAGGTATTTATGCGTATATCATTTTGGCCGATGCTACTCAAGGCAGCGATGAAACCCGCGATGAGATCATCGAGACCGTGTGCGAACAAATTGGTCGCATTGCCAAGCCCGATAAAATTCAATTTGTGAGTGGTCTACCCAAAACGCGATCGGGCAAAATCATGCGCCGCATCTTGCGCAAGGTGGCCGAAGGAGAGTTACATGCGTTGGGCGATACCACTACCCTATTGGATCCACTGGTGGTCGAAGAAATCAAGGCCGGCGCATTGTGACCGACGGATCATCGCGCAGAATATGGTGATCAGTGCGCATCGTTGTGGCAAGATGCAATCCACATGGGTGGACAATTAATGGTCATAAATACTCCGGCTGCGTTGCAGCTAACCAACAAGTACTTTTAAAATAAATATCCAATGACACTCAAAAAAGAACCACTTGAAGTCGATTTTGTTGTTGAGTCGAGACCATTGACAAAAGAAGAGGAATACGCAATCAGTGCGTTTATACAAGCTGACAAAGAGAAAAGAAAATCGCGTGTAAAACCGGTCAACAAAAAAGTAGTCCGTAAAAGATCTAAGAGCAAAGCATCTTCATGAAGCAACAATGTAGTGAAGGATCTGTTGTGAAGGACAGTTCCCGAGCTTGCCTAGGAGTCTCAAACCATTCAGCAGGATCTTAGGCAATGAAATATCTTTATGGAAGGAGTAGCTCCCTCGTTAAATCAATAAAAATATAAGCCATGGAAATAAGACCAATCAAAACTAAAAAAGACTATCAACTCGCATTGACACGACTTGAGGTCATTTTCGATGCAAAGAAAAATAGCAAGGAAGGTGACGAACTTGAGATATTGAGCATGCTTATAGAAAAATATGAGAAGGAGCATTTCCCATTGGATCTTCCAGACTCCAAGGGGGCGATTTAATTACTAAGATCCTTCACTACGTTCAGGACAACACTCAACTGCTTGGCCATCCTGATTTGCATTGAAAGAAAAACATACAGGCCAAGCCTTTTTATTATATCCACCGCCTTGTCATCCTGAACGCAGTGAAGGATCTGCAGTGAAGGATGGTTCCCGAGCATGTCGAGGGATCTCACACAATTCAGTAGGATCATAAATGTGTGGGCTTATTGCAATCAGACAGTTCCTCCGTTGCGTATGGGGGTTGCAATGGAAGAGATACTTAGACATGCCCAGGAACCGTCCTTCAATTAGCAATAACGTTTCGATGGTTGAGATCCTTCACTGCGTTCAGGATGACAAGGTGCGCTTCTTAGAGGGGGGTAGTATCGGGGCGCTTCGCGCCCCGATACTAAAACTTCGGAATGCAAGGTCATTCAGGGTTTGATGAAGGATGTAATAATTGATAGGACTGACTTGATTCATGCGTCCCTGAACTCATAGTATGAGAGGAAAACTAGATAAGGATTTGACATGTGTTCGGGTTTTTACGATGTTTGTGTCGCTGAACTGACTATCATTCATTGTGAAGTCAGTGAGGGAAAACTGAAATTACTTCACGCTGCATTCTAAAATGTCCTTCTTCATGTTAATCAAGAAAAAATATTTTTTATACATTACCTCCAATACAAATGATACCGTGCTATATGTGGGTGTCACCAATGATTTATCTAGAAGGATAATGGAACACAAAACGAAACGCTACGATGGTTTTACAGCAAGATACAATGTCAATAAACTAATCTATTATGAGGTCTTCAATTACATTGATCTAGCAATCAAAAGAGAAAAAACCTTGAAGGGCTGGACACGAGACAAAAAAGTAAAACTAATTAACTCCAAGAACATCGAATGGAAAGAACTTTACTTGGACGGAATGATTTCCACTATCTGACAACACCATCATACCACTAAGTCACTCCTACTAAAATTTACAAACTTCTTGCGCCTGGCAGCGGCCCGCAGGGCCGCTGATTTCACCTCTACCCCGCCTTGTCATCCTGAACGTAGTGAAGGATCTCAAACAATTCAGCAGGATCATTAATGTGTGCGCATATTGCAATTAGAAAGTTCCTACTTTGCCTATGGGCGCTGCAATCACTGAGATCCTTCGACAAGCTCGGGATGAAAAGGCATACATAATTAAACCGCTTGGCCATCCTGATTTGCATTGAAAGAAAGCCATACAGGCCAAGCGTTTTTATACCATCCCTCGACTTGTCATCCTGAACGCAGTGAAGGATCTGCAGTGAAGGATGGTTCCCGAGCTTGTCGAGGGAGCTCACACGATTCAGTAGGACCCACAACAAAGGACCTTAAGTGATGGATCTCCTGCTCACACAATGAACTTTGCGCTGAAGTCTGCCACCAAGCAAACCCATACCAGAACGACATGTGGACATTGACTAAAAACAGACAAAAACCCTGTAAATCATCCATTTACACCGACCATTCGGCCATACTTGTAAAGCTATCACTTTACTATTTATTTGTAATTGTCAAGATTTAGCTTTACTTTTGTAGTATATAAGTCAATATATATCTTTACATTATGGGCAAGAAATCATTGCAACTGCAACAGCTAAACAACAAAATGGCGGGCTTTGCCACACTCAAGGAGGTGGCCTTACCACCCACTGGATGGATAAAGGCCATCCGAAACGCCATTGGTATGTCGATGCAGCAATTAGGTAACAAGCTGAATATTTCCAAGCAGGGAGTTATGGACATCGAAAGGCGAGAAAAAGACGGATCCATCACCCTCAAGTCGCTGAAAGAAATAGCAAGGGTATTGGATATGCAATTGGTATATGGGTTTGTTCCA
>JAIYCK010000373.1 GCA_027488055.1 Flavobacteriales bacterium
CGAGGTGGATCAGTTTGCCAACAAGGGCACTACGGCGCAGCAAGGCATAGAGGTGAGTGGAGCGTGGGCCCGCTATTTTGATGACAAGCGCTTGCATTTGCAACTGCAAACCGCAGGCAGCTGGAATCACTATCGGTTTGTGGATTTTGAATCGGCAGCGGTGAATTATGCCGGTCGACGCGTGCCCGGTGTGCCCGATGTGCAGTGGTTCAACCATGTGAAATTGACCTACAGAAGACATTACAGTGTAGGCACCATGATTCAATACATGGGACCCATTGACTTGACGTACAGCAATGAAGTCCGCAGCACAGATTACACCTTGGTCAACGTGTACGCCAGCGCCGAACGAACATTCGGCAAGCACTGGACCTTGGGTGTGCGCGCGGGCATCAACAATGCCACCGATGTGAAGTACAGTGGATTTTTCAATTACAACGACGCCGCCAACCGCTACTACAACCCCGCCTTGCCGATCAATTATTTTGGAGCGCTGTCGGTGCAGTTCAAGGGGTTTTGATGCGTACGGGTATCCGTTTCAATTGGTAAGATCCTTCGCTGCGCTCAGGATGACAACGTGGCGTTGGAAGAAAGGGCGCTTGGCCATCATGATTTGGATTGAAGGAAAGACACACAGGCCAAGCCTTCTTTATTATCGTTTCCTTGTCATCCTGAACGACGTGAAGGATCTTAAACAATGGGTAAGTCCCTCGACAGGCTCGGGAACCATCCCTCGGCAGGCTCTAGAACCTTCCTTCGACAGGCTCGGGAACTGGCCTTCGCTGTAAACTGCCGTTTCAATGGGTGAGATCCTTCGCGGTACACTGCCGTTTCAATGCATAAGATCCCTCACTGCGTTCGGGATGACAAGGTGGCGTTGGAAGAAGGGGGGCTTGGCCATGATAGTCATCAGGGCGTGTATGATTTGGTTGGCCAAGCGATTGCACCTGTTTTCAGATGGTCCTCCCTCTCGAAACATCGCATCACGGCATGGTTGAAACGAATGCGATACAACCTGGTGAGTACAAAAAAAAGGCATACCGCGTGGGTATGCCTTTGTTTTTGGGATGGGGGGTGTTTTCAATATTTCACATCTACGCCCATCATATACATCATAAATGCCCATTTGTCCGTCTGTTCTTCCAACACCTGCTCGGTGCTTTTGCCTGCGCCATGGCCGGCACTTTTTTCGATGCGGATGATCACGGGATGGTCACCGGTATGGTATTCCTGCAAACGTGCGGCAAACTTGAAACTGTGCGCGGGTACCACGCGGTCGTCGTGGTCGGCTGTCATGACCATGGTAGCAGGGTAGGCCGTGCCTTTTTTCAAGTTGTGATACGGTGAATATTTGTACAAGTAGTTGAACTCCTCTGGACTGTTGTCGGCACAACCGTACTCGGGTATCCAGCCTTTGCCCACGGTAAATTTGTGGTAACGCAACATGTCCAGTACACCCACCGCTGGGAAGGCCACTTTGAACAACTCGGGGCGTTGCACCATGCAGGCACCCACCAAAAGTCCGCCGTTGCTGCCCCCTTCGATGGCCAACTTGGCGCTGGAGGTATACCCTTCTTTGATCAGATATTCGGCTGCTGAAATAAAATCGTCGAATACATTTTGTTTTTTGTCCAACATACCGGCTTTGTGCCATTCCTCGCCGTACTCGCCGCCGCCGCGCAAATTGGCCATGGCATAGACTCCGCCGTTTTCCAACAAGAGCATGCGCGAAGTAGAGAAACTCGGTGTGAGGTTGACGTTGAATCCACCATAGCCATAAAGTAGGGTAGGATTGGTGCCATCCATCTTGAGTCCTTTTTTGTGCACGATGAATAGATTGACAGGCGTGCCATCCTTGCTGGTGTAGGTCACTTGTTTGCTTTCATACGCCGCGGGATCGAATTGCAGTTTGGGCGTGTAGAACGGTGTGCTTTGACCCGAGTTGAAGTCGTATTGATAGATCACCCCCGGATAAGTGAAGGAGGTAAAAGAATAAAATCCAAACGTGTCGTTGCGTTTGCCGCCAAAGCCGCCCGCGCTGCCTGTTTGATCGGGCATGGTGATGGGGCGTCGGTTGGTGCCATCGTAGGCCATTTGGTAGATGCGTGTATTGGCGTTCTCCAGATAATCGGCAAACAAATAACCACCCCCTGTGCTCACGCTTTGCAATAGATGCGTGGAGCTAGGGATGATGTCCTTCCAATTTTTGGGATCGGGTTGGGTGGGATCCACTTCGACCAAGCGGTAGTTGGGCGCATCCACATTGGTCATGACCAAGAGGTGTCCGTTGGGCAAGGATTCGATGGGCGAGGATTTGAAATTGATATCGGTGAACAGGGGTTGAAAAGGAGCAGCGGCATCGGCTGGATTTTTGAACCACACCTCATAGCCATCGGTGCCCGGAGAAGCGATGAGAAACAAGAATTTTTTATCCTCGGTGAGGTAGGCGTTGTGGTAATAATCGATGTGTTCTTTGCTTTCGTAGATCAATATATCTTGCGCTTGCGGCGTGCCCATGGTGTGGTAGTAGACCATGTGGTGTTGGTTGTTGCCGCTGAGCTCTTCGCCCTTTTTGGGTTCGGGATAACGGCTGTAATAAAACCCGTTGTTGAACCAGGC
>JAIYCK010000249.1 GCA_027488055.1 Flavobacteriales bacterium
ATAGCACCGTGTATGATAATTGGAGCACTTACCCCAATGTAAACCCATATACTGGCAGTGTGGGCACAAGGTATTACCAGTATAACTCTGGGTATCCAAGTTATAACTACTCAAACAGTTACTACAATTCAGGATACAATAGTTCCAATAGCACCTACCAATACCCACAATTCAATTCAAATTTCAATGGCTATTGGCGGACCAATTAAATCCAGTGGATTTGGGAAAAGGTGAGGCCTCGCCTCATCTTTTCCTTTGTTCCCCCCCCGCAAGGAACGCGCAGCAATCCGATTATCTCCACAACCAAATGGAAAGAACAATCCGCCTCAGGCGGATTTTTTTATTTTATCCATTGCCGGGTCTATGCCGCTGTTGGATCCAAATGATGTTTGTGGATGATTTCATTTTAATTGCGATATTAAAATACTTCACGGATTCTATTTCCTTAATGTAGCGCAAGGAATTGGAGCTCGGTGAACTTGTAAATTTGATTTGGTCGGAAGCAGTTTTTGACCATGGAATGTAATTGACAGATAATATAAATTACGTAACCGAAAGCGCGAGTGGAATAAACTAACAAACTTAGATGAATTAAGCAGATGGACTTGTCTGCACGAGCTAGACCATTGAATAGGCTTCGGGTGTCCATGTAATGGGTAGTTGTCCTCATCGTGAAAAGGATGTATTGCATTTAAATTAGCACAATTGAATAGAAGAAATTTTTTACACGTATCAGGCTTGCTCTCAATGACGGGCTGCGCGGTGCAATCCGAAAAACAGCTGCCGATCGAGTCTTCAAGTCCAGGAAAAATGAAAGAAGAATACAAAGGGAAGATGCCTGTTTTATTTCTAGGACATGGCAGCCCCATGAATGCCATAGAGGACAACGAGTTTGTAAGAGGCTTCAAGGATGTGGCCTCCAAGTTGCCTGCACCCAAAGCCATCCTCTGCGTTTCGGCGCATTGGGAAACGCAGGGCACGCGGGTGACCGCTATGACGGCGCCCAAAACCATTCACGATTTTGGAGGCTTTCCCAAAGCGCTTTTCGATGTCCAATATCCTGCGCCGGGCAGTCCTTGGTTAGCAGAAGAAACCAAAAAGACCGTCCAATTGGCTCCCATTGAGTTGGATCATCAATGGGGGTTGGATCATGGATCATGGAGTGTGGTGAAACATCTCTATCCCAACGCCGATGTGCCCATCGTACAAATGAGTATCGACACAGCGCTCTCACCAAGGCAACATTTTGAATTGGCTGCAGAGCTCGCCGACCTCCGCTCCAAGGGTGTGTTAGTGGTGGGCAGTGGCAATATGGTGCACAACCTGGGATTGGTAGCGTGGGATAAATTCAATGAGGTTGACTATGCATTCGATTGGGCTAAAATGGCATCAGAAAAAATGAAGCAGGCTATTGTCAATGGCACGTATGACACCTTATTCGATTATCGCAATCAAGGTAGAGAATGGAATATGGCCATACCTACGCCGGAGCATTTTATACCGATGATCTATGCCTTGGCGCTGCGAAGTGATAAGGATGACGTGACATTTTTCAATGACAAGGCCGTTGCGGGTGCATTGACGATGACCTCCTTATTCATACATGAAAACAAATCCGAATGAGATTGAAGCATATTTACATCATTGGTTTACTCGCCCTGTGCGGTGCATCCTGCGTGGGATCGCATGCTGCACAGATTTCCGAGCCTGTATACATCCGAAAACAGTTGGGGTCTACGTCACAGGACGGAAGTGTTCTTTTTTTGCTCCACGGCTATGGCAGCAATGAGCGCGATTTGTTGGGCTTAACCGCTATGTTCCCGAATTCAGGCGATGTGGTTGCATTGCGCGCGCCCATCGAGTTGAGAGCAGGGGCATATTGTTGGTTTCCGATTCAAGGTCATGCCAATGGGTCGACACCTGATACCATGCTTTACCACCACGCGGGCAATCAATTGCAGGAATGGATTGATTGGATCGTGGTCAAGGAAAACTTGGTAAGCAAGAAAATTTTTATTGCAGGTTTCAGTCAAGGCGCCATGATGTGTTATGAAATGGCGCGACGAAAGGCGAATTCATTCGCGGGCATCATAGGGTTTAGCGGCAGTGCCAAGGCCTTGAACCATCTCAGTGAAACATCCAATTGCGGTGCGGATATGCTGATGACACATGGGACGGCAGATGAAGTGCTGACCTATGCATCGGGACAAGAAGCAAAAACCAAATTGGAAAAGTGTGGAGCGCAAGTGGAATTCTTTACCTTTAGTGGAGGACATCAAATCACCGATGAGGCTGCTGAAAAGGCAAGAGTGTGGCTCAAAAGTCGATGGTGATGCTTTGAAATGACCAGCTTGGACGGCACACATAAATTGCCTTTATTTGATTGAGCGGCTGAATAATTTCGACGCTACAATCCATCAGCATAAACGAATATTTCTGCAGTGTATTTCTGAATTGGTAATTTTGCGCACCACTGCTTTAATTCTTTCAAGAATTTTTTATTGTCTCCAATATTTTCTCTGAATTTTCGTACATGTAAAAGAAATTCAAATCCGCAATGCTGCACTCACACAATGATTAGACCTTTTGTCCCATACCCAGTTTTCATCTTGTAAACATGTAATTTGATTCTACGGTATTCCTCAACAAATCGACTTGATGGGTTGCGTGGTCATTGATTATCAAGAGACGATTGCATTTCGACGATTGAAGTTCTTTTATGATCTTATTGAGTCAAACGCCTTCAATCTATAATTGAGGATTTGATCAAACTATAGTAAATTAATCCTTAACAACTGATTGTATGAAATCCCTTTCTTTATTGGTGCTTATGGTGGTCGGAATTACCGCTTCAGCTCAAACATTGTCTTCAGCAGAGCAAGAACTCTTTGATCTCATAATGAGCTATCGAAAATCGCTGAATCTTCCAACGATACCTCTTTCGAAGTCTCTGACCCACGTTGCTCAGGTTCATGCTCGTGATCTTGCATTGAATAGTCCCACCGGAGGATCATGCAATTTGCACAGTTGGTCGGATAAGGGACCATGGACATCATGTTGTTACACTGACGACCATGCGAAAGCTGAATGCGTTTGGAACAAACCATCCGAATTAACCTCCTATGCTGGATATGGATATGAAATTGCATTTTGGTCGAGCGGTGGCGCTTCAGCAAAGCAAGCACTCGAATGGTGGAAAGGAAGTCCTGGGCATCATACGTGCATCATTAACAAAGGAATTTGGAAGCAACCATGGAAGGCCATCGGTATCTGTATCTTCGAAGACTATGCGCTTGTTTGGTTTGGACATGAGAAGGAGTGATGCCAACGCATAAAAGTTGTTTTTTTCGCATATGGTTGTTGTCGAAAATGGAGGGTGGGAGGTGTATTATTCATTGAAAAAGTGATGACATATCGAGTGGTTGGATGAGCGGATTATTTCTTTGTGAAAGTCCGATTTTAGCGATGTCCTTTTAATCCAATTGATACTTGTGGTGTTTCGTCAATTCAATTTGGCCATACTGTCTTGAGCATCCGTAGGTATATTTGAGTTGTAATTTTAATCGCACTGTCAATGCTTATTACGTTCAGTCAAGTTAATAGCGCTGCGCTCGATGTCCAAAGCGACCTCTACAAGTCGGGTTTTTGGTATGAGGACACACGATTGAATCAGGCGAATGTTTTTTGGACAGCATTTCCTTTTCGTGAAACAGTGGGCGTTTTCTACCATGATACCCGTTGGCTAGATGATATCGCGGGTTTTAAGCAGGGGCATATTTATATTCCATCTATTACCCTTTCGAAGTTAATACCTCCTCGTGCTCGTATCTCATTGAGAGATGTAATCCGCCATGAGTATGGCCATGCGTTTGCTCATTATTATCCTGAGCTAATTGTTCGAAACAAGGAATTTACAAGGGTTTTTAGTGGCCATTATTATGCCGATCACGCCAATAAAATCTACGATGGTTCCTGCTATGTTTCGGAGTATGCTCAAACGTGTCCGATGGAGGATTTCGCTGAAACGTTTATGATGTATACGCGCAGACATGGTAAGCCGCTCAAAAACATGAATGTGCGTTTGGAGGAAAAGTGGAGTTTTGTGAAGGCTCTTGAGGGGAGGGTTTAATGATGTATGACTGTGAGATAGCTAAATCAAAAGCGGAATTCAGGGATACTCAATCAGCATAGATAATAAGTAAAATTGTTGTTAGCCTGAGCATTATTGGGATAAGCTACAGTGCTGCAAGCGCGAATAGCAAGGTCTTTTCCATGTTGATTTGAGTGTGTTTGTTCTTTCACTCCAAGGCCTTGAACCATCTGACTGAAACATCCAATTGCGGTGCGGATATACTTATGACACATGGGACGGCAGATGAAGTGCTGACCTATGCATCGGGACAAGAAGCAAAAACCAAATTGGAAAAGTGTGGAGCCCAAGTGGAATTCTTTACCTTTGGGGGAGGACATCAAATCACCGATGAGGCTGCTGAAAAGGCAAGAGTGTGGCTCAAAAGTCGGTGGTGATGCTTTGAAATGACCAGCTTGGAAAGCACACATAAATTACTTTTACGAACGACGTTGCTCAGTCTTTTGGGAAATGTGGTTTTGACAATCGTCAAATGGATCGCTGGCTATTTTGGACATTCCTATGCGCTCATTGCCGATGCCATCGAGTCCACTTCGGATGTCTTAACCTCTTTGATGGTGCTGCTTGGACTTCAATACGCCAATCGGCCACCAGATCGCAACCATCCTTATGGACATGGAAAAGCAGAGCCCTTGGTCACTTTTTTGGTGGTCTTGTTTTTATTGGCTTCAGCGGTGGTTATTGCCTATAATAGTTGGACAAATATTCGCACACCGCATCAAGCGCCAGAGGCATTTACCTTGTATGTATTGGGAGGCATCATTTTATACAAAGAGTTTTTGTATCAATGGATGGTTCGGCGATCCAAGCAAGCGCATAGTTCATTGTTAAAGGCCGAAGCGTGGCACCACCGCGCCGATGCATTGACTTCGGTGGCGGCCTTCATTGGAATTGTTTGTGCGCTTCTGATGGGACCGGGATATGAGATGGCTGATGACTGGGCGGCATTGTTTGCGGCCGCGCTGATTGTCTACAACTGTTACCAAATCATGCGACCAGCTTTGAGCGAAATGATGGACGAGCATACCCATGATGATTTGGCCGATCGCATTCGCATAGATGGCATGAAAGTCGAGGGCGTGCGCAAAATCGAAAAGTGTTTCATTCGCAAGGCAGGAATGAAATACCACGTGGATTTGCATGTGCAAGTGGATCCCGATCTCACGGTATCCAAAGGACACCAGATTGCGCACGAAGTGAAAGATTTTTTGAGATTGGGAAACAGTTCAATCGGTCATGTGCTCATTCACATTGAGCCTTTCGATTCAGAAGAATAGTGGGATTTCTACTGCGGGGCACTGAATCACAATTTGGGTGTTTTTTTGTCGAATTGATTTCCTTGTTTTTTTTATTACATTGCGCTCAATAGAGAGGAATTTAATCCTGAGTTAACCTTACCGAAATGAAGAAAGTCTTGTTTGCATTGTGCATGCTTGTTGCACATGGTGTGTTTTTTGCCCAAACTGTATTAACACCTGGCTCCGTAGTCGTAATAGGCTACAATTTCGACGACCCTGATCAAGTCAAGTTCGTGCCTTTGGTGGACATCGCAGCAGGCACCGTGTTGAAGTTCACTGATAACGGCTGGAATGGCACTTCTTTGACAACAACCGAAGGTACCGATACCTGGACAGCTTCGAGCAACATTGCCAAAGGCACCGTGCAGACGTTGAATGCTACCGCCATGGCCTTCAGCACTTCTGGTGACCAAATTTTCATATACCAAGGAGTCGCATCTGCACCCAGTTTTATTTATGGTCTCAGTACCAAACCTTGGGTCACAGGCAGCATTGCGTCGACAACATCGCGCAGACCTGCTGCATTGGTGACAGGGACATCTTGCATTGCATTTACAACGGAGCGCGACAATGGTCGCTACAATATTGTGAACTCCACTGGGACAGTCGAATCCATGCGCACCGCGATATTGACCGCCAGCAATTGGACATTGACCGATACGCGCATCAGTACTTTTCCGGCTTGGACGTTCGCTCTCGGTGGCGTTGGCTCCAATGAGCCCCTTGCCAATCCAACAGGCTTGGTTTTTTCCAATGTCAAATCATTCAATTACCAAGTTGGATTTACTTCGACCGTGGCAGATGGCTATTTAATGGTGCGAAGCATAGGTCTTCCAACCACAGCTGCGCCTGTGGATGGGGTGACCTACCAACGCGGAGATGCCATCGGAAGCGGTAAAGTGCTGTCTGCGGGAACGGCCACATCATTTTTCGTGGAAGGAACAAAAGCATCTGAACTCGATTTTATTCAAGTGTATGCCTACAATGGAAGTGGAGCCACAATCAACTACAGACAACTCTCTCCTCTGACTGGCAGCGTGCAAACCAGCGCAACGGCTGAAGGCACCTATTATGCAGGTGTTGATCCCAACGCACCAACCTTCATCACCAATTTGCAGAATCGTATCAGAACACCTCATGTGAAAGTGGCGTATGATCAATACGATGAAACGATGA
>JAIYCK010000148.1 GCA_027488055.1 Flavobacteriales bacterium
AGTCCTGTCACCGGACGAGGTCTGATCTTGTTTGGCGGTGGGGCATTTTTGATCATCAAAACAATCAGTGAGATCTACCATAAGTTCAAAATTTCCGACAAAGAGGAGTCTGCAAAATCACGTCAGATGACTTGGGCAGCGGCCATTTTCCAGATCACATTGATTGATATCGTATTTTCATTTGATAGCATAATCACTGCAGTGGGGGTCACAGCTGACAATCCCAATCCATCATTGGCATTGGCCACAATGATTATGGCAGTGATCATATCCATGTTTGGGATGCTGTTTTTCGCTCCGTATGTCAGTGATTTTATCGAAAAGTATCCGACCATCAAAATGTTGGCACTCACTTTCTTGATTGTGATCGGTATTATCTTGGTTGTTGAATCTTTGGAAGACGCCCATTTCTTGCATCTCCCCGAAGGTGTCAATATCAAAACATACGCATACATTGCGCTGGTGTTCAGTATCATTGTAGAAAGCCTGAATATTCGATTACGGAATGTAAAGGCAAGAGGCGGGGTCTAATTGGTCAAACGTTAACTTCTCGGTGCTTTAGTGAAAAGGGAAGCACACACGTGTATAGCGACCTTATGGTCTACACGTAGATCATCGACCAATGCGAGCCCTTCGTCAAATACCATTTTATGGGTATTGAAATGGTTGTGGAATTGTGGTCTATTTGCATCACAAATTAGCAGGGACTTTCTGAACAGAACGATTCATTCCTCTTAATCACACACCATATGCGCACCACTATATTTTGCTTGCTTACACTCTTAAGTGTCCAAGTGCTTGCTCAATCCACTCAGATCGATACTACTCATCAGCTCTCAGATGTGTCGATTGTAGCTCAAAAAATCAACAGACTTCCAGGTGCTGGTCAAGTGATTGACGCAAAGAAAATTACAATGCTCAATCAGCCAGATATCAATAAGGTGCTCCGTATTGTACCAGGTGTTCAAATACGGGATGAAGAGGGTTTTGGTTTGCGCCCTAACATTGGTTTGCGCGCCACTCCAGTCAATCGCAGCGCGAAAATCACTATCATGGAGGATGGTGTATTGATGTCGCCTGCACCGTATGCAGATCCTTCAGCATATTACTTTCCCACCTTTGCGCGCATGGAGAGTGTCGAGGTGCTAAAAGGCAGCAGTCAAATCAAGCAAGGTCCTTATACGATAGGCGGCGCGATCAACCTTATATCTACCTCTATACCACAAACATTACAGGGTCAGATTAGCGCAGGATATGGTTCATTTGGAACGAATCAGCAAAGAGTTTGGATTGGGAATAGCGGTCCGCAATTGGATTATGTATTCGACGTGAGCCGTATTGCGAGTGCGGGATTCAAAGATCTTGACAATGGCGGTAAAACAGGTTTTGATCGACGCGATTTCATGGCTAAAATTCGTTTACACAATGCATCCACTGCCAAGTTCAGACAGTCAGTAACATTGAAATTTTTAAATATGACTGAGGATGGAAATGAGTCATACTTGGGTTTGACTTTCGAGGATTTTAAGCAAACACCGAACCGGCGCTACGCGGCCACTCAAATGGACTACTTGGATCTGCAGCATCAGCATGTGAGTGTCGGATATGTGGGTTCCTTACATGATCATTTTCAAGTTTCAATTACGGGGTATTATGCAAATACCTACCGAGATTGGGCACGAGTGAATCACATCAACGGCACGGGATTGATGACCATTCTGAGCAATCCGAATGATCAAAGCGAAGGATATCAAGTGATGACAGGAAAGGCAAATGGTGAAATAGGCTTTCAAAGTGCGGCACGTAATTTCTATTCTCAAGGTGTTCAAACGACGATTCGCAAGAACTTGGTTACTGGTAATGTGCGCCATGAGATTCAATTGGGAGCAAGATTTCATCAAGATCAAGCCGATCGTTATGCCACACTTTCTACCTATCAAATGAATAACGGTTGGATGGCCTTGTCAGAAGCAGGTATAAAGGGCAACGCTGAGAATCAAATCAGAAAGGCTGAGAGTGTATCTGGCTTCTTGCAATACGAGCTTCAATACAAGCGATTGACAATTACTCCTGGGATACGTTTGGAGCAGATCAAATTGGAGAATCATAATTATGGGGTCAATGATGTCGCCAGATGGGGAGCCAATTTAACGATGGCGACCAATGAGTTGAATGTCTTTTTGCCCGGTATAGGGTTCAATGTAGTCATGAACCACGGTATGAGTTTGTTTGGTGGTTTGCACAAAGGATTCTCACCACCAGGCACTCCTTCTGCTGCAAGTGCTGGTTCACAGGCAATGGCTGAAACAGCAATGAATTACGAATTGGGCTACCGATTAAAGAATAAAAATCTGCGCACACAATTAGTAGGATTCTATAGTGACTATGACAATATTTTAGGGTCGGATAATTTTTCCGGAGGAGGAGCAGGTACAGGCGATATGTTTAACGCGGGCAGAGCGAAGGTTTACGGTGTGGAGGTGAGTTTAGATTGGAATCTCTGGCAGGTTCTGGTGCGCAATGAGTCGAGGAAATTGAATTTGGCCGTGGCTTATACCTATTCGGATGCACGTTTCGCAGATACTTTTGAAAATGCTGGTGGGGACTGGGGCAGTGGCGTGGTGAATGCAGGTGACCAAATCCCATTTATAACTCCACATCTGCTCACAGCGTCATTGGTGTATGAGCAAAGCAAACTGAATATAGCATTAGTAGGACGTTATGTAGGCCTCACCAGCACCAAACCCGACCAAGGTACTTGGTATGTGCCGTCTGATGCAGTTAATTACAACGATGTCAATGCGATTGATGCAAGTTTTGTCATGGATGTGAGTGCCAATTATCGTTGGAACCAGAGATTGACCACTTATTGCGCGATCAACAATGCTTTGAACACGAGTTATATCGTAGCCAATCTTCCTCAAGGATATCGTCCAGGAATGCCGTTGTCAGTAATGGTTGGTCTGAAATGCGCTTTGTAAGATGGTGCATTTATAATGTCATCACGCTTCGATATATAGGGCGACGATCTATTTTTAGTGATACACTACGCGTTGATTTTCCGCGGAAACCTCGCTCACCAAGACATTGCCATCTTTTTGGGACTTTGAAATGCCTGTCATTGCTGGTGATAGGATGGCAATCACCCTTGACCAATTTGATCGGCTCGGGTCATGGGCTTGTGAATGATGCAACACATACTTGTAATTGTATAAGGAAATCTGTATCGAGATATGTCAACTTTACAAGGTAATAATACTTTCGATGCGATCGGACATCCAAGACTTAACTTGTAAATGAGTCAGATGGAATCCAATGGATTTATCTTTATCACAGAGTATATGTATTGCTTCCGAATCGCTTGTTGAGTCAAAAAAAAAGCATCCTGATAACAGGATGCTTTAAAGTCGACCAATTGAACAAGGCTATTTTTTTTGTCCACTCAATGCGGGTGGCGCCATGATTTGCTTTAGTTTGTTAGTGTCAAGCTTATTGCTTTCCTGCAATTTCATCATTTCATCTCTTTTCTTTTCTTGTTCTAAGATTTCACGGTATCCCATGATTCCAAATTCACTGAGCAGGCCTCCAACGGTTTGTTGCATTTCCTGAACCGAAGGATCGTTCGGTAGATATTCTGAAGCCATAACAGCCAATCGGTCAGCGATTTGAATTTGCATTTTGACATCGCGGTTGATAATCTGCTGGCGATCTTTATCTAAGCTTCTATAATATGTCAACTCTTGTTGTGCGATGTCGTATAGGCGCTTAGAAAGACTCAGAGCAGATGCAGAGTCTCCAGCTTGATACAACATGTCAGCTACTTGCCACATGATTTGTGGCTGTTCGTAAGGCACGTTTTGTTCTGGCATGACTGCCAATGATTTGGCCAATACTTTTTGTGCCATATCTTTTTTGCCTTCTGCGATCAATTGTTCTGCCAAATGATTGAACTGCAATCGAAGGTTGGTAGTCATGCGACGGTTGTTTTCATCCATGTTCAATGGGATGTCTGTGCGATCCATGTTTCCCCACTGGAATTTATTCATCATATTCTCGTACATGAGTGAAGACGCAACACCGCCATCCAAATTTGGATTTTCGCTGCGTTTGTGTTTGATCGGAGTCAATCTGTAGGCCAAGCCTTCAAGTTGGAAATACTCTTCCAGCCCCATGTAAGCATCGCCGCCTGTGGTCACTGCAAAATAAACGGGGCGGTTCCAGTCCATGTTGGCCAACAAGTCCAATACCATCATCTGTGCTTTGGTTATGTAGGATTTTGGTCGGCCATTGGCACTCACCAGTTGCCAATTGATTTGATCTACAAGACTATCGCCTTCATTGAGATAAGGTCTGAACTGCTCCTTAATGGCAGGGTCTACCTTCATAGAGAATTTGTAGCTAGGGAAATAGGCAATTTTGCTTTTTCCGTTTTCTACAAATTTGGAATCATCCAAGGCGATGTTCATGGCTTCACTTACATCGAGGAAACCTTTGGTTTCATCATTGGGGTCAAGGAAAAGGACATCGCGGGTACCTTGGCGATATTTCTGTTCGGGCATATTGAACGGCACCGGCGCGCCGTCGTAAGCCCTACGTTTCATTTGATCAATGTACCAATCTGTATTGAGTAGCGATAAATTTACCACGCGCACATCGGTACGAATGCCTTCAACTTCTTGGGCATACCAAAGTGGGAAAGTATCATTGTCACCATTGGTAAATATGATCGCATCTTTTTGTAAACTCTGGAGATAATTGATCGCCATGGCAATACCTGTTCTGCGGTTCGCACGAGAATGATCGTCCCAGTTAGCGCTGCACATTATCACTACGATCGGCAAGGCAATGATGATAGGTATTGCCCCTTTCAATAAAGAGTCTTGTTGGAGGCGTTTACCCAGGAGATACATGAGTCCAAGGAGGACAGTTGCTGTGGTGGCCATGAACAAGAGTGATAATCCAAAAGACGTTGTGTCGCTCGCAAGAAATTCTACTGCAGCTACAGTACCCGCGCCGCCAACTGCCATGGTAGCAACACTGGTGATTTGTTTCGTTGTAAATGTTGCAAGGGCATGGTATAGTGCATAAACGCCTAGTCCAATCCATATTGCAAATGCATAGAATGAACCAGCGAACGCATAGTCACGCTCGCGCGGTTGAAGCGGCGTTTGATTCAAGTATATGATGATTGCTGCTCCTGTAAGTAAGAATAACAAGGTCACCACGAAGAAATCTTTCGGCTTGTAAATCATGTGGAATATCAATCCCAACAACCCGAGAATCAAGGGTAAGAAATAATATTTATTCGCTCCTTTGTTGTTTTTCTCCAAATCAGTCAATGACGCACGATTGCCAATACGTTGTGAATCGATCGCGTCTATGCCGCTAATCCAGTTACCGTTGTTGAATTCACCGTGACTTTGGTTGTCGTTTTGACGACCTGCAAAATTCCACATGAAGTAGCGCAAGTACATCCATCCCACTTGATAATTGGTGAAGAATTGGAATTCCTCGCCAGTGGATGGAACCATTTTGGCGTATAGTCTATCCAGTTTTTTGATCACACTGCGGATGTCGGTCTCTTCAATTTCCTTAGGCAAGCTTCCTGTTTTGCCGTAATAGTTGATAGCGTATTCATAGGTGGCAATGGATTGCTCTGCATTGGTAACTTTTTCGTTTCCGCGTTCGCTGTTCCAGTCTTGGTAATTACTCCACTCTTTGTATTCAGCGATGTGATTTTCTTGGCTGCTATGCATCCGCGGAAAATATCCACTGAACTCTTTACGGTAATTGGGGATGCTGGATTTTTTTTCTCCGCTTTCAACATACTCTTGAACCAAGGTCAGTTTTTTGTCGCTGTTATTTGCGATGTATTGCTGAGCCTCGTATTCCGTGCGACAAGAAAGCAAGGTTTTGCCCCGCAAATCGGTTTCTTTCACACTGAAGGATTTCACATAAACTGGAGATCCGTCGAGATAGGGTTTTTCCAACACGGTGGGAGTGTTGAAATAGTTGCCATGCACTAAAGGGCGATCACCATATTGTTCACGGCTCAAATAACTCAAAAGCGCAAACAAGTTTTCGGGATTGTTTTCATCCATGGGCGGATTCGCCTGTGAACGGACGATCACCGTAGCGAAGGTGGTATAACCAATAATGGCTACTGCCACTGATAGCAAGGCTGTATTCAATAATACCTTGGCTTTGCGATGCGAATACCAAATGCCAAAGGTCAACAAAGAGACCACCAGCAGGGCATAAGTGATGGATCCAGAATTAAATGGAAGACCCATGTCGTTTACAAAAACGCGTTCGAACCAGCCTGCTAGCTTCACAAAGTAGATGATAATCCCCATTTGGAAGATACCTAAAACGGCAAGGGATAAAATCCCAGTGAGAATGATGCCTTTGCGGGTGACCTCGTATTTTTTGAAATAGTAGACAAAACAAATGGCAGGGATAGCCAAGAGATTCAATAAATGGACACCGATCGAGAGCCCCATAAGGTAGAAAATGAAAACAATCCAGCGCAATTCTCCACCTTCGTCGACCATGCTTTCCCATTTAAGGATTGCCCAAAAGACCACAGCTGTGAACAAACTAGACATGGCATAAACCTCAGCCTCCACAGCTGAAAACCAAAAAGTATCTGAAAACGTGTAGATCAAAGCGCCAATCACACCGCTCCCAATGATGGCTGTGAGTTGACCAGGAGTATGACCGCTTTTTCCTTCTGGAGCAAACTTTTTGGCAAAGTGAGTGATGGTCCAAAACAAAAACATAATCGTCAGACCTGAACACACGGCTGACAAGAGGTTGATCATATAGGCCACATTGGCGGGGTCAGCACCAGCGGCAAAAAGCCTACCAACCAGCATGAAAAATGGCGCTCCAGGCGGATGGCCAACTTCTAATTTATATACAGATGAGATGAATTCGCCGCAATCCCAAAAGGGCATAGTCGGCTCCAATGTAAGGATGTAAACGATGGTTGAAAAGAAGGCCAAGGCCCAACCCGTGATGACATTTAACTTAGAAAATTGCATATATCAGTAACTTTGGTTTTCCCTGTCTTGGCCTTGAAATGGAGTATCATGCCAATGGACGTGGTAGCGCGAATTTATTGCAGGAAAGCTCGAATTTTTGCCATCCCCCCTATAATAATCAAAAGAAGTGTTAACATGATGATTAACAGCGTGCTCTGCCTGCAGGTTTTACCTTTGTATGTTGATGATATTGACATCTCGCATGTCTTTATTTTCCAAAGACTGCGCTAACTTGCCGCCGTTATTCAAATCGGCCCATGAGTTTATCTTTTTTAAAATTTCCTGCACACGAGTTACCCGAGCGCGGCAGCCAACTAAGCGAGAAATACCGCACAGTTCCACCGTTTCCACACATTTACATTGATGATTTCTTTGAGGCCGATGCCTTGAGAGAGGTTGTCAATGAATTTCCAGAATTGGGTCAGGAGGATATCAATTACGTGAATCCCAATGAAAGTAAATTCGCGTCCAAAGGGGAGGGTAGACTAGGGCCTCGCGCCAAAGAATTGGTGCATCTGCTGAATTCCGAGCCTTTCTTGCAGTTTCTGCAGGAAATGACGGGTATCCAAGAGACCTTGATTCCAGATCCCTATTTGGAAGGAGGAGGCTATCATCAAATCAAACCGGGCGGCTTTTTGAAAGTCCATGTCGATTTTCATAAGCATCGCGGGATGAAATTGGATCGACGTATCAATGTACTAGTTTATTTGAATGAAGATTGGGAAGAGTCCTTTGGCGGCCATTTTGAACTCTGGGAAAAGGATATGAGTCAATGTGCAGTGCGGATTGCTCCTCTGTTCAATCGCATGGCCATTTTTTCTACAACTGATTACAGTTGGCATGGTCATCCCGATGCACTGACTTGTCCCCCAAATAGAAGTCGTCGGAGTTTAGCGCTCTATTATTATACGAATGGTCGTCCTGCTGATGAGATCCGTCCGGAGAATCGTAGTCGAATTACAACGACCTTCGTAGCGCGCGAAGGCCAGGATTCATCAAAAATGAAAGTATTCAATGGAGTTGTCAATTTTGCGAATGATGTGATGCCACCTTTCTTGGTGCGTTGGATCAAAAAATTCAGGAATACGTAATGCCGCACATTCCTACCTTATATCCACACTACATCGATGTGGAGCCTTTTACCGAATATCGGGACTATCCGGTGCACCTAGAGCGTCTGCGCTGGTTGATCAAAACCATTGATGAGATGAAAGGTGCTGGACACGTGCGCATATTGGATGTGGGCTGTGGCACCGGCAATATTACGTTGCCTCTGGGCTTGATTCCACGCGCAACGGTAGTGGGTATCGATATGTATCAGCCCAATATCGACGAGTGCAACAGAAAGAACACCTATCCCAATGTCACGGTGACCTTTGCTCGTTTGAATGAGTATCCCATTGAAGACTTCGATGTGATCATATTCACAGAGGTACTCGAGCACATCCCTGGCTATGAAACATTGTTGTCGGACCTTTCGAAAAGAATGAAGCCAGGTGCCCAAGTTTTGGTGACTATTCCCAACGGATGGGGACCGTTTGAGTGGGCCATGACACCTATGTATATCATGCGTCGCATGGGCCTCAATGGATTCATTGGAAAGGTGAAAAAGCTTTTGGGAAAAAAGGAACCTTATGCCTTGAATCAAGAAATTGATCCCCATGTCAATTTTTTCACGCGCAAACAAATTCAAAGGGATTGCGAAACGTACCATTTTGAGATGATCGAGTTCAGAAAGTCATTTGTTATGGCTCCTATTTTCGAAACCTATTTGCCTTTTATCTCCCTCCGCAAATTGGCTTTTTACGACAATAAATTGGCGCAGGTGCTGCCAACTTTTTTGGCGAGCGGCTGGTATTATCGTATCCAAAAAGTAACGAAATAGGACGAATGAAGCCATGTAAGAATGGTCTAGTTCTAAAAACAAAAAATCCCGCCAGAGCGGGATTTTTTTATGCTTTAAATTGCAATCATCAATGCTGAATTTCTACCTTGGAAACAACTACTCCGTTGGTGGATACGAATTGCATGTAGTACAAACCGGCACTTAAATCCGAAACTTGGATCGAACGTTCATTCGGGGCGATGTACTTGATCAACCGGCCAGTGGCATCCAAAAGTGCGATTTGTTGGATCGTTGCATCAGCAGGTATATTCCAGCTGAAGTAATTTGAACTCGGATTTGGGTAAACGGAAATCGCTGCGTCATAATGCTCATTAACTGCATCCAAACAATCACTGTTTATTCCGAAATTATCCGCTCCATAATAAGAGCCAAATAATATTTCAGCAGCGCCTATGTTGGTGTTATTGCTAACGACATTGGCAAAGATTCCCAATGCTTG
>JAIYCK010000108.1 GCA_027488055.1 Flavobacteriales bacterium
CTGGGTATTTTGCGCAAAGGAGTTTTCTGCATTGAATTGTTGCCATGCCTCGACTGATTCCCACTTCGCTAACAAGGCATACACATGCCAATTGGGCCAAATGCCGAATCCACCATTGCCGCCACTGCCCATCAGTTTATGAAATGTCAAACCGGGAGTTTTAGCCAATTTCTTGTGGGCGAGTTTCATCTGTGCCAATGCCCACAGCATATGGCGGCTGGGGTAGCGATAGAGCGTTAGGGTAGTCATGTATTGGCTTGATTAACAAGCAAAGCGGAAGGGATGTTCAAAGTCCCTGCATTGCGGAGCATTTGAAAAATGCGATATCCATGCAATTCGATTGCGCGTGGCATAGTAATTTTCTTTTATCTTGTCGTTCAAATGGAGGTATGTGGTATGATCCATCGCATAGAACAATAATAGAGAAATTAAATGAATGAAATGACGCATCGGGTTGCGCCTCAGATCGCGGCACACCTGCGACAGGTTTTTGTTGGAGGCAATTGGACCTATGTCAATCTCCGTGATACACTTGCCGATGTGACTTGGCAACAAGCGATGGCATCGAAACCGAATGGACATTCGATTGTCAAATTAACCTATCATATACATTATTTTGTGGCTGCCGTCCTTCCCGTGCTCAATGGGTTGCCGCTCGATGCGCATGATCAGTTTAGTTTCGATCATCCTGATTTGACTGATGAAGCAAGTTGGAAACGTTTTGTTCAGAGCGTACTAAATGACGCGGAGGAACTGGCTCAAATGATCGAAAGCCTCCCTGATACGATACTTTGGGAGGTGTTTACCGATGAAAAATACGGCAATTACTATCGCAATTTTCACGGCATCATTGAACATACACACTATCACTTGGCTCAAATTGTGATGATCAAAAAGGAACTGCAATCGGTGTAAGGGCTGTCAATGCAGTATTTCAGAAAGGTAAGCGCGTGTGAGATACACGGATATAGCATGAATCATAAACAAAAAAGCCCATCACTGAGGATGGGCTTTTTCGATAGTTTATTCAGTGCGCAGGAATGGATATACCATCCTACATCACCATCAATGTTGGATCATCACCTTGTTACGGAAGGTGTGATTTGCATTCGAAATTTGAACTTCATACATGCCTTCTGATAGGTTGGCTGTAGGAATGATTTGAACTCCATTGCTCGTTGCATTCGCTTGGTAAACCAACTGACCTGTGATCGCATACAAGCGAACCTCAGTAGATTGGTGCATCGTTGCTGGAAGTTGGATGGTCAATTCGTTGTTAGCAGGATTTGGATATACCAAAGCGCTTTCCAATGTGTTCTCAGCCACTGACACGCTGCAAGCTTCGCACGATTCCCAGCAAACTGCTGTCAATTCAGTTGCAGCTTCCACCATCACATAACGATTGGTGAATCCATCAATAGTGGTTGTGCAAGCACTGCCATCGGTCAATGCTTCTTGTCCTGTCCATGCATCGTAAGAGAACTTGTAATTGTATTCTCCACCGTACAATGGGATAGTGATTTCCCAGATGTTGTCACCGTCTGTATCGGTCATAGGAGCGCAGTTACCGCACCAGTTGTTAAAAGTACCATTTACTTCGGGAGTAGTATAGGTGCCGCTGTATTGTGACATATCCACCTTGAAAGTCACATCGTATGGACCATTGGCATTTTCGCATGATGTGCAAGCAGCCCAGCAAACGACACCCAAATCCAAATCAGAAGACACTTCAATCAAACGATTGGTGAAGCCACTCGCAGTGATAGTGCAGGGAAGACCAGGTACCAAGGATTCTTGACCTGCCCATGCGTCGTAAGCATATTTGAATTCGTATGTTCCAGGCTCAAGAGCAATGGTCAATTCCCAAATGTTGTCTCCGTCAGTATCGCTCATTGGAGCGCAACCACCGCACCATCCGTTGAAAGTACCATTGACTTCAGGAGTAATGAAGGCATCTGTCACGTTGGACATATCCACTCGGAAAATAACGTCATAGGTAGAAACTACTACATCACATGCATTGCAAGATTCCCAGCATACTGTTGGCAACACTGCATTGTCTGCCACGGTCAAAGAGCGATTGGTAAAACCATTGTTGGTCACAGTGCAAGGAATGCCTTCAGTAAGGTATTCTTGATCGTTCCAGCCATCGGTTGTGAATTTATATTCGTAAGAACCAGCTTCAAGTGGAACGGTAACTTCCCATACACCATTGCCATCTGTATCTGTCATTTCGATACAAGCGCCGCACCATCCGTTGAAGGTGCCATTGAGTGCTGGAGTTGTAAATCCAGTCTGGCCATTCATGTCCACGCTGAAGGTAACATTATAAGTGCTAACAACTACATCACACGCATTGCAAGATTCCCAGCATACTGTCGGCAATACAGCATTGTCAGCCACAGTCAATGAGCGATTGGTAAAACCATTGTTGGTCACGGTGCAAGGAATGCCTTCAGTAAGATATTCTTGATCGTTCCAGCCATCAGTTGTGAATTTGTATTCGTATGAACCAGCTTCAAGAGGAACAGTAACTTCCCATACACCGTTGCCATCTGTATCTGTCATTTCGATACAAGCGCCACACCATCCATTGAAGGTGCCATTTACTGCAGGCGTTGTAAATCCAGTCTGGCCATTCATGTCTACGCTGAAGGTAACGTCATACACTTGAGCAATGGTTTCACCGCCCATCATGACATCATCAAAATAATAGGTCTTCTCACCTGTGATTTCACCAGCCACATTGTAGTTGAAGAAAATGCTCGCCTTGTTGTAATAGTAAGAAAGGTTGATGGCTGCTGTTCCTGCGCCTTCGTTGGCAAAATTGAAAGTTAACGTCTCCCATTCACCTGCAAGAGTGGTGTAGGCATCCGTTTCAACAGAATGGGTATTATCCATCCAATCTTCAACTTTCAAACGAACTGGAATACCAGCGTCGGGAGACCAAACGCGCACGGTTATAGTCGTGTGAGTGGCATCAAATGGAATAGCAGCTGAGAAACCTTCATTGTTGGTATTGGTCAACGTGGTACCAGCCCACGTTTGTGCAGAAGCACTTTTGATCACTTTCGCTACCATGTTTGTAGCGTCTGTGGGATCAGCCTCGATGGTGGAGGCTTCAGAACCACCAAATCCAACTACGCTGTAGTCAAATGTAGGGTCATCAAATGTAACAGGCAGATTCATTTGAACCTGTCCAAATACGTGGCATACAAAGAGACATGCCGAGATGGATAATAGAATTTTTTTCATTGTCATTTGTTTTAGATGATCAAATCTATTACTAATTGTAATATTTACAATAAGGTTGTAGAAAAAAAATGTAACTTTGTTGTAAATGTGACACCCATGAATGCCTCCGCCCGCGCTTTTCGCCCCCGAATTCAACAAGAAGACATCTATTCTATACCCATCGATGATTTCTTCAAGTCCGCGTTTTCCGTGGATTGTGTGATTTTCGGATACCATGAAAAGCAGTTGAAGGTACTCCTAATTGAGCGAGGAACAGAGCCATTTGGTGGGTTTTGGGCCTTGCCGGGGGATTTGGTGTATCCCTATGAGGACTTAGATGCGGCGGCTTCGCGTGTGCTCAAAGACTTGACTTCCCTCTCCGATATCGCAATCAAACAAGTGCATACCTTCGGTAAGGTAGATCGCCATCCATTGGGTCGGGTCATTACGGTGGCTTATATGGCCATCGTCGAAATGCAGGATATCCGTCCACAAGCTTCGTCGTGGGCGAGTGATACCAAGTGGCATTCCATCAAGCGACTGCCTAAATTGGCTTTTGATCACAAGGAGATTATCATGTCTGCCTATCATGAGCTGCAAGATTTGGTGCGCCGCCAGCCTTTATGGAACCGTGTGTTGCCTGAAAAATTTACGCTTACTCAATTGCAAGAGTTTTATGAAACCATTCTAAGTAAGACGTATGACAAGGGGAATTTTAGAAAAAAGACACAGTCCATGTTCTTTATTCAAGCACTCAATGAATCGCAACAAAATGTAAGACATCGACCATCTACACTTTATAAGTTCGATGAGAAAAAATACAGAGAGTACAAAGAGAACGATCTTCAAATTGAATTGTAAATGGGAAAAAAGCTATTTCTAATCATATTGATTGGTTGCATCAGTGCAGCTGGTCAAGCGCAATCCAAAGTGGTGCGCACTGCAATGGTCAATGGCAATTGGCAGTTGACAGTGGATGGACAACCATATTACATAAAGGGTGCAGGCGGACATGTGCATCAAAAGAAGTTGGTGGAGATTGGTGGCAACACCATTCGGACATGGGGCATCGAAAATGCCAAAGCCATTTTGGATGAAGCCCAATCCAATGGTTTGATGGTTATGATGGGACTATGGATGCAACATGAGCGTCATGGCTTTGACTATGATGATCCTATGAAAGTGAAAGCACAATATGATCATTTTACAAGTGTCGTCAAAGAGCTCAAGGATCATCCTGCTTTGCTCATGTGGGGAGTCGGAAATGAGGTGGACTTGTTTTATAAAAACACCAATGTGTGGTACGCGGTAGAAGAGGTCGCCAAGATGATTCATGATGTTGATCCCAATCATCCTACATGCACGGTCACCGCTGGTTTTGATCCACTCGAAGGAAAACTCATCATGGAACGCGCCCCGAGCATTGACATTTATGGAATCAATACCTATGGCGACATTGCAGGGGTTCGCAAGGGCATAGAACAACTCGGTTGGAAAGGTCCGTATATGATCACTGAGTGGGGTCCCAACGGGCACTGGGAAGTTCAAAAAGCAAAGTGGGGCGCACCGATCGAACAAAATAGCCATGAAAAGGCGGTGAGTTATACCCAGCGGTACACCGAGTGCATCGCTGCGGATCCCGCAAAGTGCATTGGCAGCTTCGTTTTCTTGTGGGGACAAAAACAAGAGACGACGTCCACATGGTACGGCCTTTTTTCGGAGAAGGGTGAATGGTCCGAGGCAGTAGATGGCTTGCACCGATTATGGAAGGGAACCGCACCGTCCAATGAGGCACCTATCTTAAGGCCTTCTTCCCTTAACGGATCATCCAAATTTGGAAACATTGAAATAACCGCGGGCAATAAATGCCAAGCTGTTTTAGAGGTACTCGATCCGAACAATGACAAGCTAAAAATTGTAGCGCATGTGATTCCTGAAAGTACAGACATCAAAGCAGGTGGCGATGCAGAAGCTGCACCAGCTCCTCTGACTGGCTTGCGCCTCCGTGTGAAGGGCAATGAGATTTCGTTTTATGCTCCTGGGAATGTGGGACAATACAGGTTATTTGTTTTCGTGTACGATGAGCGGGGAGGCTATGCGTATGAGAATATTCCATTCTTGGTGACTCCGCGCGATCCAAATGCACCTGCCGCCCGCCCTGTGAGCTTCAAGCGATTTACGATGTCGAGTTGATGTTGAAATCACTTATTGTTGTTTTTACAAAAAGTATGTATGTTTGAGACAAATACCAATCGAAGCATGTTGATGCACAAACTGTTTTTCATCTTGGCACTGTTTGCTTCACTTGTGAGTCAAGCGCAGAGCGACAGCGTTGTTGCACGCGGAAGGCATTCCATTGGATTGTTTCCCAAAAAAGCCCCTTCCAATTCCAATATCCAAGTCAGCGGCAATTATCGTTTTTTTGGAAACTACACCCGTCACTTGGATCCCTACGTGCTCAATTCAGTGATCAATGATACCGTTTTGGGTCGATCCATTTTTATTGGAGATGACAGTCAATTGCCGAATTTGACTTTGAATATATCCGGTCGGCCTACGCCCAAGGCATCTTGGGGGTTTGATTTGTACATGTTCCAATTTCTCAATGGAATCATTGGTCAGTCATATGGCAACTCGGTGGCCGATAGTTTGCGCCCTTCCATTCAAAGTCCATTATCCAGTGCTCGACTGGGAACGCAGATGGGCATGCTCTTGGGGATGAATCTATATGGAAGTTTTCAAACCAAATGGGGAAGTCTTCGCACGCGTGTGGGCGGTATTCAATGGCTCACGCTTTCGGACCTCACCATGGCCTCTTTTCGCGGTTATAACCGATTTATCTTGTTCGAACGCAATCCATGGGATCCCACGGGCCAGCAACTTACCTCACGGTACAAACAATACTTTGAACAAGGCTCCATTGACCAAGATGCTCGCTGGGGAAACAGGGCCTTTGTCGGGGCAGTGATCGAAGGAAGTGAAATGCCCGGCAGAACCTCCTTCATTGCGATGGTTGGAAAAACGGAATTGAACGGTGGATTCAACAAGGTGCCTTCGTTTACGTATGGTGGAAAATTTAAAAAGGACTGGGGGACTAAAAATTTTGTAGCATTGAACACCATCCACTCGCTGAACTACACCGATAGTTTGGCGAATGAAACGTTTGGCTTCCATGTGGGAACCTTGGAGTGGTTGCTTGAAAAGCGTGGCTTCATGTTCAAAGGAGAAGCAGGATTGGGTCAGTATTTTAGTCCGATACACGAAGGGAAGTGGTCTGAATTGGTGCAAATCAAAGCCACCACGCCCGCTAAGAAGTATCGCCCGTCGATGGAATTGCACGCATTCCGAATCAGTCCAAATGTCGTCAATAACAATGCGGTTTTTTGGAATACCGCCACGGCTGAATATTCAAACAATGCGATTCCTGCTGGCCAAGTTGGAAGCACGGCTTTGCTACAACCCTTTGGTAGCAGTATGGTACGGTTGGGACAAATGACCAACAATCGTCAAGGTGTGAATCTCAATTTGGAATATGGCCAACGCCATTTGAAATGGGCAGGCGGTCTCGGTTTCTCTTCGGAAATCAAACCATCGGCTGAAATCATTACCGTCAACAATCCTGTCAATCAATTGGTGCGCTCTCGACTGTGGCGCTGGATTTTTCCTGCCCAAGTAGGTCCTTATGGTAGATATTCGGACATCTATCGCGATGTCTATCAATCGGTCCAATTGAGCGACGATAGTAGTGGAGTCGCTGTCTACAAAAAACATTTTGCTGTCGCCGAAATGCAAGTGAAATATGCAACGCAACTCGCGGGCAAGGAACTCTATGTATTTGCTCTTTTGCAAATGGGATCCTCTCAACGCAAATGGAGTCCAGTGGTTGTCACCAACGAGGATGCATATATTCGGCAATATGCATCGGAAGTGGAGTTGTATTACGCAATCAGCAGAGGTGTCATGATCAATGCCTACTATGGCTATGAGCGCACCATTGGAAACTACCGAACAGATATAGATGAAACGTCCAGACGTCCACGCAATCAATATGGCGAGGCGGTTGGTGCAGGTCTCGACATTGATTTAGGACGCAATGCACGGCTCTATGTACGCCATCGTTGGTTCTATTTCACAGACAAAAGTTTTGAAATGGATCACTTCCGTGGTCGAGAAATGACGATTGAAATAAAAGCATTCTTTTAAGCTAATGAATCAAATCAGAACGATATTATTGTGGGCCACTCTAGGTGCGTTGCAAACAGTGCACGCCCAAACGGCCCCCAAAAAAATAACCTTTACGGGTGCTGCACGAAGCTATTTCTTCGGCGACAAATGGGATCAAGAAACCACAGTACCTGATACGGTCACCATACCACGTTTGCACAGTGGCCATGTACTCGCCGATTTGGGCATGCACATTCGTCCCAATCCAAATATGGAAATCGCAGGCATGGTAAGGGTACGCAACGACTATGGCGGTTTTTGGGGGTCGGGTGTGTCGTTTGATGTGCGCCAACTCATGGTCAAAGGTGTAATCGGTGGCGTTGTGCGCTACCAACTTGGTGATATCAATTATCGCATGACGAAATTTACCATGTGGAATCCAGATCAAGAATTGATGGCGACCGCACCCACCATCTTTCGGCAACAATTTGATGTGCTGAACTATGATCATTTTTATGATCAAGAAAATAGCTGGCGCCAACAAGGCGGTGCGGCGGAATGGGGTTTGGTGTTCAATAGATGGATCAAAGAACTCCAGTTTCATGCGGTCGCCACGCGCAACAAAGCTTCCAATAACAGCAATGTGAATGATCGTTTGTTTGCAGGCGGCAATGTGCAATTAGTTCAAAGCAAATGGCTTCAACTCGGGGTGAATTATGTCAACCTTTTTGATGTAAGTGGCACCTCTCGCAATCAAACCTTGTTTCACAATCCAGTGCTCACAGGGACAGCTGATTTCAATTGGACCCATCCCAAATTTACCTTCCACAGTGATGTGGAGTGGGGAAATTCGAAAACCACTTTGAAGAACGACTCGGAAGCACCGGGCAAGGAAGGAAATTTTGTAGAGGCTAACGCGTCAATCACCCAACCCGCAAAAGGGTGGAAGCTATTCGGTAGCGTCAGCAAAGTGAGTGTGGGATTCAATAGCCCAGGTGCTCAAACCAAGCGCATTGATTTTAGTGGACAACCAGAAGCGTTTCAGCGGGTCGGAAACGAGCAATCTTTGCGCCCTTATTCCGTGTTGGATATCATGCGAGAGTCGGCCTTTTACAATCTGCAGTTGCAGCCTTACCTCATGGAGTTTGCACCCAAATACGACAACATCACACCCTATGGTGCTGCCACTCCCAATCGACAAGGATTTGCGATAGGAGCTGCATGGCACAACGCAAGCAAAACCTTCCATGCTCAGTTGCAACAAACCATGTCACAGGAAACGAAGGGCGAAGGAACATTGGAAGCGCGGGAATTTCAACGCACGGAAGCGAACATTCAGTATGAAAGTAATCCTGCCAAAACAGACATACGCAAATGGGCTATCCAAGCCAACTGGCGCATGGATCAGACCAATCGGAGTGGTACGGAATATTATCGCGGTGTGGATTTGGCAACTTCGGTTGGTAGCTTGGGGATGGAATTTGAGATCTTCAAAAAATTGGATGTGTTAGTGGGCTGGCAATACATCGCTTACCAGGGATTTGATTTCACCGCCGTCCGAAATGACTATGCTGAAATCTTCAATTTTATTGAATACGACGTCGATGGCAAGGAAATCATTACAGCAGGCGGTTTGCGTTATCGTTTCGGTGAACGAGCATTCCTTTCTGCACAAGTCAATTTGTTCGATATTCAAGATCAAAAACAAGCGGCCAATGATTACAAGGTGCGTCAGCTAATGATATTATATCAAATCAATTTCTAAATTTAGAGCGATGAAAAAATTACAAGCAATAGTTCTTTTGGCATGCTGCGCGGGATTCGTTGGATGCAGTGTAGATGATGAATTCGAGGGGCCATCACTCAATGATATCTATGGCAGCTTCAGCGTGATGCAGCCTTTGGACATAAGCAACAGACAAGTGGATTTTTCCCAGAATGAAACCACCTATTTGACTGCCGTATTCTCCAAAAACATCGCATGGAAGGTGCAAGTCAAAGGACTTAACAGCGGCGGCATCAAAGAAATTTCGGGTTTCTCGAATTACTTAGACGTGGACAATACATTGTGGAATGGCACCGTGTCGCGCCTACCTATGATGCGGGCTGAGTTATGTGCCGTCGAGTTGACCTTTGAAAACGAGCCAGACACCTTGCGCGATACACTTGAAGTGACAGCGGGTCGCGTGAATCAAGGTTTGTTGCTTTCCGATTTTGAGAATGGGTTTCCCGATGATTGGGTCCCTTTCGTTCAATCTGGCGGGAACATGACTTTTATAGTGCAAACAGGAGCCAACGCAGCACAGGGCAATAAGTACTACGACATGGGGGGCAACGTGGATTGGGATTGGCTCAAGGGAATGTTTGATATTCCTGCCTCTGCTTATGGCAGCGAAACGTTTGCATTGAGCAGCAACCCAGGTGCCGTGTATTTCAATACGATGCTCTATAAACCAACGGACATAAGCAATGCATTGGTACTCTTCCAATTCCGCGAGGATGACAACCAAGATGGGGTTTACAATTCAACCAACGAAGACATGTTCTCCATTGAGGTGAGTCCCGATGAGGATGGATGGTCACTGCTTAGCGTGAAGTATGAGGATTTGGTGACCTTGGTAAACGGTGCAGCAAGTGTGGATATAGGAAATGGAATCAGGGAGCCACATAAGCTCATGCAAGTGTCTGTATTGTTTCTCGCCAATCCAAATTCTGGCTATACCCAAAGCTATTTGGACTACATGATCTTCACGGAGAATTCACCGCTCATCCCATAAGCATGAAGTACACTTATCTCATAGTGGTGAGCTTGATGTTGGCTTCCTGCACAGCGACACAAACCAAAGGTCTTTATGAATTGGAATCAAGTGATGTGGTCCCTCAGATCAATGGATTTACGCAGTTGTCGATATTCAAAGATGATCTCAGCGAGGAGATTTGGTACACCAAAAATCCAACGTGCGTCAATGTCACGCTCACACGCAAAGACGCTTTCGAAGGCAATGGTGCGCTTGTGATCCAATGGAACAAGCAGGCGGGCAATTGTCCATGGCTTGGTTTGGGTATCGGTTGGGATGGTTGGGCGGCCAAGGATCTTTCACAGATTTATCCATATGCGGCTCTTTCATTTCGTGTAATGACCAACCAAAAGTCCATGGCACAGCTTCCATGGGCCATCGGATTTGAAGATTTTAGCGGTAGTCAAAAATGGACAGGCGCAACTGCAGACGTAGTGGTCAATGGCCCCATCGGTGGACAGTGGACGCAAGTCAAGATTCCGCTCACCAAATTTGGAATGGAGTTCGGCGATTTCGATATCTATAGTATCAAGCAATTGATGTTTCAGTTCGAATCCAGCGGTGAAGTGATGATCGATCAAGTGGAAATAGTGAGATTATAAAATGAATCGGATGATGAAAAATGTGGCGCTCATAGCATTGGTTTTTATGTTGGCAGCGTGCGCGGTGCAATCGCCTACTTCTGCGCCCGCGGAGGTTCAATACGATCCAGACATCGAAGCATTGTTGGCTCAAATGAGCCTGCCTGAAAAGGTTGGACAAATGACCCAACTCAATTTGGATGTGGTCTGTGAGGGAGATATCTACAAATTGGTAGAGCCTCATCATATTGATAGTGCTAAGTTGCACAAAGCCATTTGCCAATATCACGTTGGATCGATTCTCAATTGTGGCGGACATGCCTATCCCCGCGAACAATGGTTGGAAATCATAGGGAATATTCAACGCGTAGCCACCACACAAAGTAAGAATAAGATCCCTGTTTTATATGGCATCGACGCGATTCACGGAGCCAATTATGTCATGGGATCCACCTTGTTTCCACAACCATTGGCACAAGCTGCGACCTTTGACCGCGACTTGATTCGTAAGTCAGCCATGATCACTGCATACGAAACAAGGGCGGTTGGAATTCCTTGGAACTTCTCACCTGTGCTCGATGTGGCGCGTCATCCAGCATGGTCGCGGGTATTCGAAACATATGGCGAGGATGCCATGGTTTGCGCCGAACTCGGTGCAGCCGTCATCGATGGATATCAATATCACAATGACTCATTGCGTGTGGCCGCTTGCATGAAGCACTTCTTGGGATATAGCGCAGCACGGACAGGCAAGGATCGCACACCTGCTTACATACCGTATAACACCTTGCGTGAAATTTATTTGCCGCCTTTTGCCAAAGCGATTCAGCATGGTGCGCTTACAGTCATGATCAACAGTGGAGAGATCAATGGACAACCTGTGCACGCCAGCAAGGAGATACTCACCGATTTATTGCGCACTGAATTAAAATTTCGAGGCATCGCAGTGACCGATTGGGAAGACATTATCAAACTGCAAATGAACCACCGTGTTGCAGCCACACTCAAGGAGGCAACCAAAATGGCCGTGGATGCCGGTATCGATATGTGCATGGTGCCCAACGACTATCAATTCAGCGACCTCTTATTGCAATTGGTACAAGAAGGACAAATCACCGAAGAGCGTTTGAATGCATCTGTGCGTCGGATCTTGTGGGTGAAAAAACAACTGGGCTTGTTGAAGCAAGACTTGGTTCCAGCCATCCATGAATATCCTCTATTCGGCAGCAAGGCACATGCGGAGGCCGCCTTGCAAACAGCAGAGAAGTCCATTACACTCTTGGAAAATCGGAACCAAATTCTCCCACTCAATGCAAAGCAGCGTGTGCTTGTTACTGGTCCTGCAGCTCACTCCATGACTATGCTCAATGGAGCGTGGTCGCGCACTTGGCAAGGTGTGGATACCACTTGGGACGATACATCGAAGAACACCATTTGGGAAGCGATACAACAACGCTGCTCCAATGCTCAATGGGTGAATGGATGCTCGATCAACCAAATCACCGACTTGGACAAAGCTTTAGAGGCAGCTCAAAAGATGGATGTGATTGTGGCCTGCATGGGGGAACAACCTAGCACCGAGAAACCTGGCGACATTGATGACTTGTCATTGGAGGCAGCGCAGTTGCAGTATGTAGATGCCTTATTGAAGTCAGGAAAACCAGTCGTTTTGGTGTTGGTGGAAAACAGACCAAGATTGGTCAGTGCCGTTGCTGATCGCTGCGCCGCTGTGATCA
>JAIYCK010000077.1 GCA_027488055.1 Flavobacteriales bacterium
CATTCGATCATACAAGGTATAACTGCTTTCCAAATTGCTCGCGTTGGTCTTGAGTTGTATGATCAACCGATTGTCGTCTAGATTCGTATATTGATAGGTCGGCGGTCGCAGAAAAACAGATTCTGCGTGATTATTCGATCCGTTCTCATCCACACCATCTGAGCTCAATGTCAAGGTCACATAGAAAGTCAAAACTTCTTCATCATCACCCATCCACATCAACGCATCATTACTGGTCAACTCTACCTCCTCGCTTTCCATAAATTGCAAATTTCCTGTCCAATGAAATGATTGTGGTTCTCCACCCTCGAAGCCATACACAATATTGAGATCGGTCAGTGGCATTGCTCCTTTGTTGCGCAATACAAAGCGTGGATTGTCGCAAATTGGATTCCAGCGGCTGTGAATCAACTGTGCGCTTGGTGCCAGAATTTGGTCAATCTCTGGATCATGCAAATGATTTTTTGGACCATACCCAATCAAGGTTCCAAAGAACACGTAATTCCCGTATGGATCTTGGGTGATGTCGTAGTCGACATCAAAGGTGGCTCCGTCGCCAGCTGCTTCAGTGAGATCAAATTCCTTCGTGGTGCTGTTCATGCCTGGACACCAGCCCGCCCTGTCATATACCCACGTGCCGCCTTGCGGATACAAAGGATTCGTTGCACATTCTTGCAGTATATCCCAGTTGGCAATTGTAGAACCATTCACCTTGACCGATTGCATGTTATTGCAAAACTCACCACAATTGTTGTTATCAAATCCAAAACCGTGTCCCGTGTTGGTGGTCAACAGTTTCCAAGCTACCTCACCTTCCTCCTTCGTAATTTCCTTGGCGACCACCTGCTCGTCAAAAGTATTGAGCGCATAAGTGCCATCCCATACGCGCTCAACTCTCAGTACATCCTGAGCGGGAGTGCCCTCGATAAACACAAATTTCAAATCGAGTAATTCCTGCCAATTGCCTGCTTCCAACTCAACGGAATCGCGCAAAAGCGGAGCAAAATCGGTCACGTCCGTCACCCATGTCCATCCGTTATCACCCAAGTCCAAACCAATCCCATACATGGTGATGAAACGATTCAATTCAAAGCGATTGATTATTTCAAACGGAGCTTGGAAATACGATAGTGTATCGTTTGAAATTGTTTGATCCAATACAACACTCGTGCTATCAATGTGATTGCCATCGGCGTCCAAAAGATAGGTATATGCTTGCGTCCATACCGCTGCAGCGTCCACGATCACTGGTGCGTAATTCTGAATTTCATAGGTCGTCCATGAAGTGGGTGGAATTTCAACCGGCAAAGTTTCAATCACATCGACGTTTTCGATCGTAGCTATGCCATTGAAGAAACGCAAAACAGGACGAATGGAATCGACCGACGCATTGCGCCATAGTTGATCCGCTGCATAGTCATTTCGCTGTGGATTTCCAATCACCACTCCATGTTGGTCATGTCCACTATCATCCTGAATGATCGCGCCAGATGGGCCATCAAACGAATAATAAACTTGCAACTGATCCCATGCTGGGTGTGAATCATTCAAATTGCGATTCATCCAAGCTGCAATGGTAGCCAAGTCCAATTCGGTGTTCCAAACAGCGAATTCATCGATCGAACCGTTATAAAAATTCGACCAACTACGCGCTGACCCCAATGAAAAAGCCATGATATTCTCCATGGAATTATCCAAGTTGATTCCGCTATGCCACAATAACCCATTCAAATAAATTTTCATTTGACCAGTGCTTGCATTTTTTTTTTTTTTTTTTTGATTCCATTGGCCCTCATAATTGCTCGCAATGGCAGCTTTATCAATGCGGTCGTAACCTCCATCGCTGCCAGCATCCCAATAAACGCGACCATTGCTCCAAGGCAAATGCACATTCAGTATTCGTTCATTTGCAGTGCCCACTCCTTCGAATATGGTACCATCAGCGGGTTGAACATTGGGGTCTCCAAAAATCCAAAAGGCGATGGTGATTTGTTCGTCAATTGCCGCAAATGCAGATGACGGAATATCGATTCGATCATTGCCATCAAATGTGATAAATCGATCGCGCCCTTGTGTGCCCACATGGCAATTGTAATCCTTCTCTACCATTGCAATCAAGGGCGATTCAATGGCGTCCGTATTCTGATAACTGATGTCCAATAAGAGGTTACTCACACCATCCCACACCAATGGAGATTGAAAATTAAAATTCAACCACCCATTTTGATCCAAAGAAGTGGAAGCCGCATACAAATCGATCAAACTGGAATTACTCCATTGCTCCAAAGTCACGGCCGTTGTCCATTGTGCCTTTATCTGCAATTGGGTATAATTCACAGGGCCATCGAACAACCCATGGAGGGCCATTTGCAACAAATCACCTGCAGTTAATCCACTCGCCGACAATTCATCCGCACGATATAGATACTGATGTCTGCCTTGGGGCAAATTGGTCAACGGGCCATTGCTGTGGCCGTTGAGCTCATCGGTTTGTGCATATGATTCGGACTGTATATTCAGCGTTGTACTAGTCGCTGGCCATTGTTGCGAATTGAACTGTGGTTCTTCAGTGATTTGCATCGCATCAAAATCTTCACCCCCCACTAAATAGTGTGGATGCGTAGTCAATGTCGAATCGAACATGCCTGTGTGTTGGTACAAATACGTATATGTGAGGTAATCCCATTCACCACATGGAAAACCCAAATTACCTGCAGTACCTTGCTCAAAGCACTTAAGATTGTAATACATTAAAATCTTTTGGTAGCTGGTGCCATTATCCGAGGCAGGAAATTCAAACCACCTTCTGCCAGGGGAGTCATATGCCGTATTCGGGTTATTTTGCGCTGCATGTGTGAAAGTCTGAACAATTAATGTATCAGCCACTTGCGCATAATACTGACTTGCAATAACGACGAGTGTAAGGGTAAATATGGACCTCATGAGAATGAAAATTATGGAGCCCAATTTAACTCACTTTTAAGCATACTAAAGAACATTCTCCGCACAATACAGTGGTCAAGTCATTCCAATCCGAGCTGGACTCTTAGAATTTCACTTGAAGACCTCCTTGCAAATAACCGTGTCCTATACCAGTTTCAATAAAAAGACCCGCATTCGGTGCGATCAAAAAACGGCAACCAATGGATGCTGAAAATGCAACGGGAATGACTGGAATATCCAGTTGAGTTGCGTCTTCATCGTTGGTTTCAAAAGACCAGTTTCCTGCTTTAAACCCCATGCCCATCCCAAAGTAGGGATCCCAGTGTTCATCTTCCAATGGATGATAGTTGAATCGCAGCACCGCCGTTGTCTTCTCAAAGGAGTAGCGATAATATACCTCCAACGAATCTGTAGTTTGTCCATTGTTATCGGTAAGATTGAGTTTATCGTTCCATTGCACTGTGGTGGCCGAAATGCCTAGGGCGAGTCCCAAGCCAAAGTGCGGCCCCACTCCATATTCATACTTCAGCAAAAAAGGTCCATACCCACTCACTTCAAAATTATCTTCTACCTCATAGGTATTGAAGAATGTTCTGCCCGACAAGGCCTCCAAACCATAGCCAATCGAAACATAATGTTGATCCGACTCAAATGCACTGGACTGAGCGCTTGATGAAAGTGCTGTTATATAGTAAACAGCGAAACAAACGATCCATTTTTTCATAATACTAAATTCATTTTTTGTTTGACACAATCGGCTAATGCGGCTTCATTGTCCACAATCGGCGGCACACATACAGCCATAAAAAAAAACATAGTGGAAAAAAAACAACAATCATTTTATTGAATTCCCATGCCGCTTTCCATTCCATATGCATGGCATGCTGGGTCGCCCGAATCAATCCACAGAAAGGACAATCCCAATTCCAGATCAACTTAGAAGGACACCACACAGGACCTTGATGGAAGTAGTCGCTTGGCAGCCCCCATAAGACTATCGGAAGAGCCAACCATATGAGGAGCCCAGCATGACGGATATTCCTAGTAAAATTCAATCGACGCTTATTTCCATAGAATAACATAAAGCCCATAAAACAAACCGGGGAAGTAGAAAAAGAGCGAAAGAATCAGTGTGATCCAAAAGTCTTGCGTGATATCGCCTTGATATAAATATACACCCAAAAACGGCAAGAAAAGCGCTACGATCACGCACACCAATTGATCCGTTTGGGAATCCGTCTCTGCAGCATCAATCGAATGACTCACCTCAGCTTTGTGTCCATTCCAAGGATTGCCTTTTGATGCGTGTGAAAGGCTTTGCATTAGCTCTTTGCGTGCTTGACGCTTGGTCGGTGTGTTTTTAGCAAGATCGGACTTTACTTCTTTCTCTATTTCCACAGGCGCTGCAGCTTGCTTAACAACGGGTTGAGGAATCGCAGCAAGCTGGACTTCTGGATCCTTTTGGTCATTGTGCTCAACTATTGCCAAATCCTTATCTGCCGGTTGTGATACAGTTTGCTCAACCTGTTTATTGCGGCCGTGCCACTCTACGTGATAACCATTGCGGTGGACTCTTTTTTCCACGCTGCAAGAAGCAAAAACCGAAATAAAAGCAATGATGCCAAGGGTATATTTTAATTTATTCATGTTATTTATATTTTAATTCCAAAAGTACGTTTTTTTTATGCTTTTTGCACCTAAATGATATTCACCAAATCCGCTGCCTCTCAAATTGCTAGAATGGCGATTTAGCGCTAAATTCGCGCCCATGAGTTCGAAACAACGTACACTGCAAGCTCCCGTGCATTTCAAAGGGGTAGGCTTGCACACTGGCGCTGAGGTGAATATGACCATTATGCCCGCACCAGAGCATCATGGATATGCCTTCCAGCGCATGGATGTAGAAGGTCAAACAATCATCAAAGCCGATCCCGACTTGGTCGTTGGCACCCAACGCGGTACGACCTTGGAATGGCAAGGTGCGCGGGTGTATACCACCGAACATGTTCTTGCGGCTTTGTATGGATGCAAAGTAGACAATGCCCTGATTCAAATCGACGGCCCAGAAATTCCCATCATGGATGGCAGTGCTTGGATTTTTGTACAAGCCATTCAGTCGGTAGGTTTCGAAGAACAAAACGCCGATCGCGTATACCTCACGTTGAAAGAAAACATCACCTATGAAGATGGTGAAAAAAACATAGAAATGTTGGCCGTTCCCACCGCTGGGGGCGAATTCAGGCTGACCGTGATGGTGGATTACAATTCACCTGTGTTGGGCACGCAACACGCTCACATGTATCAGCTTGATCACTTTGTGGAAGAAATTTCCAAATGCAGAACCTTCGTATTCCTGCGCGAATTGGAGATTCTCGCCAAAAATGGATTGATCAAAGGCGGTAGCTTGGACAACGCCATTGTCATGGTCGATCAACAATATTCCGAATCGCAAATCAAGGATATTTTGCGTTTGCTAGGCAAAGAAGACTTGGAAGTTCGAGTAGAAGGCATCGGGGTTTTGAATACCGTCAAGTTGCAATTTGAAAATGCACCAGCGCATCACAAGCTACTCGCTATCATTGGTGATCTTGCTCTGGTTGGTCGGTTTGTGCGAG